>NZ_LRIC01000003.1:0-67020 GCF_001758725.1 Janthinobacterium sp. HH106
CGGTAAACGTGCTGCCCAGGCCGGCGCCGGGACTGGCCGCCGTGGCGCTGCCGCCATGCAACTCGGCCAGGCGCCGCACCAGCGACAGGCCGATGCCCAGCCCGCCCTGGGCGCGGCCCATGTTTTGTCCCACCTGGGTAAACATGTCGAAGACGGTGGCGATCGACTCGGCGGGGATGCCCACGCCGCTGTCTTCCACCTCGATCAAGACCTCGTTGCCGTCGCGTACCGCGCGCAAGGCGATGTGGCCGCCGGCGGGCGTGTACTTGGCGGCATTGTTGAGTAAGTTGCCCAGCACTTGCGCCAGCCGCGTGGGGTCGGCCTCGAGCGGCAACGCCTGCTCGTCGAGCTTCACCTGCAACTGGTGATGGTTCGCTTCGATCAGCGGCATGCTCGTTTCCACGGCGCTGGCGATGATGGTTTTCAAGTCTGCGCGTTCGAGCTTGAGCTCGATCTGGCCCCGCGTGATGCGCGCCACGTCCAGCAAGTCGTTGACCAGGTGCACCATCTGATTGACTTGCCGCTCCATCACGTCGCGCACGCGCGCCACGGTGGCGGGCTTGTCGGCGGCCAGGCGCATGATTTGCAAGCCGTTGCGGATCGGCGCGAGCGGGTTGCGCAGTTCGTGCGCCAGGGTGGCGAGGAATTCCGTCTTGCGCCGGTCCATCTCGGACAGGTTGTCGGCCAGCTGGCGCAGCTGCTGTTCCGAGCGCTTGCGCTCGCTGATGTCGCTGAACAGCACCGTCAGCAGGCGGCTGCCGGGGCCGCCGAGGCGCGCCGCAAAAACTTCGAACCAGCGTTCCATGGCCACGGCTTCGTTTTCGTAGCGCACGGGCTCGCCCGTCTTGACGACCTGGTCGTACAGGTCGAACCAGTGCTGGTCATGGTCGGGCACGAAGCTGCGGATGGTCTTGCCGATGGCATTGTCGAGGCCCGACTGCTTGACGAAGGCGGCGTTGCCTTCCAGGTAGCGGAAGTCCACGGGGCGGCCCTGCTCGTCGTACAGCATTTCAATGACGCAAAAGGCCTGGTCCATCAGCTCGATCAGGGTGCGGTAGCGTTCCTCGCTGCGCCGTAGCGCATCTTCCACCTGTTTCTGGCGCGTGATGTCGAGCAGCACGCCGGGCAATTGCAAGGGGGTGCCATCGGGCGCATATTCCGCGCGGCCCCGCGCGATGACCGAGCGGTACTGGCCATCGCCGGCAGCGACGCGGTAGCTGGCCTCGAACGGCGCGTGCGCGTGCAGCGCCTGGGCAATTTGAGCGCTGACTTGCTCGCGGTCATCGGGATGGATGATGTCCAGGTAGCGCGCCAACGGCGCCGCCGTGGTCGCATCGGCATTGACGGGGAACAGGCGCGCCATATTGCTGTCGGCCGTCACGCGGTCGGCAACGATGTCCCAGTTCCAGGTGGCCACTTCGCCGGCCGCCAGGGTCAGGCGCAGGGTTTCCTCGTTCTGCTTGCTGGCCGTCAGGTCGAGCGAGATGCCGGACAGGGCGATCACATTGCCGGCGCCGTCGCTGGCGCAGGTGCCGCGCATGTGCGCCCAGTGCAGTGCGCCATCTGGCCAGCGCACGCGGATATCGATCTCGAAATCGCTGGCGCTGGCAATGGCTGCATGCACCACCGCTTGCCATTGCTGCAGATCGCCGTCGAGCATGGCACCCGTCAGCTGCGCATAATCGATGTGGCTGTCAGGCGGCAGGCCCAGATTGGCCTTGAACGCATCGGAGCCGGCCATACTGCCGCTGCCCAGGTCGATCTCCCACGTGCCCATGCGGCCACCCTGCATGGCCAGGCGCAGCCGCTGTTCCGTCTGCCGCTGCTGCGTCACGTCGCAATGCGAGCCCAGCCATTCAACGATGCTGCCGTCGGGCGCCAGCACGGGCAGCATGCGCACGAGCATGTTGCGGTAGCTGCCGCTGACGTGGCGCAGCCGGTATTCCGCCTCGAACACGGTCGTCAGATGCGACGGCATGACGTAAGGCAAGTTGCGGTCGTCCGGATGCAGGGCATTGAGCCAGCCGCGGCCCCGCAGTTCGGCTTCCGTCTGGCCCGTGAAGGCGCGCCAGGACGGCTGGTCGGTATCGAACTGGCCGAAGGTTTTCGTGCTCCAGACGATGTCGCAATGGGCGCCCAGCAGCCTATGCGCGGCCTGCGCGGCGGCGGGGGAGGAAATGATGTCGTGGCTGTGCTGGCTCGGTTCTGGCATGGATAAGGTCGGCAATGGTGCGGCGCGCCGCCGCTGCACTGGGATGGGGCAGCACGGCAAGGTCAAGTATGGCGATATTACAGTCAAATACCGGCCGGAGCCTGTCTTGCAGGCAGCATTTCGCCGCCGCGGCGCAATGGCGGCGCCAGGGCCGGAAAATGGGCAAAACAGCAAGCTCCTGAGCGTATTGTGGCTGAATAACCACTAGTCAGGCTTTTATGTTGGTGAATAAATATTTTACATAACAATATTCTTGCAGCGCATAAGCCGCTTGAATTAAATTGGCGC
Organism: Janthinobacterium sp. HH106; assembly: GCF_001758725.1. Classification (NCBI taxonomy): domain Bacteria; kingdom Pseudomonadati; phylum Pseudomonadota; class Betaproteobacteria; order Burkholderiales; family Oxalobacteraceae; genus Janthinobacterium; species Janthinobacterium sp. HH106. The sequence continues at coordinate 2,501 of NZ_LRIC01000003.1, forward strand.
CTTACTTAAAAGTTGGTGTTCATCAGACATCCGAGAGATGCGGCCGGAACCGCTGTCAACTTGAGTGACAGCCAGGACAGAGCCAGTGACGCCGAGAGCGGGGGAACATCCGCTCGCGCTGCTGCACCGTGATGGTGCAAACGATCGTCCAGCGCCGTAGATAACCCGGAGACAGGTTGCAAGAAAGACAGATTTCGCAATTCTTTTTTAAACTTCTGGGAAACCACATGATCAAGATGTCCAAGATGCACAAGCGTTTGTGCGCCAAAAGCGCTGCTATGCTGGCACTGTCCGCTGCCTTGCCTATCGGCTCGGCTTATGCTGATGAAGTCGCTGCTGATACGACCCCTGCCGCCAGCCAGCTGGAAACCGTGACCGTGACGGCACAGCGCCGCAAGGAAAATATCCGCGACGTGCCCGTCTCCGTGTCGCTGCTGCGCGACGAGAAGCTCGACGTGCTCGTGTCCAGCGGCCAGGATATCCGCGTGCTGGCCGGCAAAGTGCCGAGCCTGAACGTGGAATCGTCGAATGGCCGCACCTTCCCCCGCTTCTACATCCGCGGCTATGGCAATACCGACTTCAACATCTTTGCATCGCAACCTGTTTCCCTGATTTACGACGATGTCGTGCAAGAAAATCCCATCCTCAAGGGCTATCCGATTTTCGACGTGGCTGGCGTGGAAGTACTGCGCGGCCCGCAAGGCACCTTATTCGGCCGCAATACGCCGGCCGGCGTGGTCAAGTTCGAATCCGTCAAGCCGAAGCTGGACAAGGTTGAAGGCTATTACAACGTTTCCGCCGCCACGCACAACACGACCAACTTCGACGGCGCCGTCAACGTGCCGCTGAGCAAAGAATGGGCGCTGCGCTTCTCGACCCTGCGCCAGCACCGCGACGATTACGTCGACAACACATTTACGGGCCAGAAAAACGCGCTGGACGGCTACAACGAACATGCTGAACGCGTGCAATTGCTGTACGCACCGAACACCACGTTCAACGCCCTGTTCAATGTGCACCAGCGCAACACCACGGGCAGCGCGCGCGTTTTCTACGCCAACCTGATCAAGCAGGGCACGAACGACATCGTCGACGGTTTCGACCCGAACAAGTCGTTCACGAATGCGCCGAATTTCCAGCGTCTGCGCACCAACGGCGCCAGCGCCCGCCTGAGCTGGGATCTGGACGGCGTCAAGTTGTACTCGATCACCGGCTTTGAACAGGTCGGCAGTTACGTGTCGCATGGCGACATCGACGGCGGCACGCCGACGGGCCCCGGCTTCATTCCTTTCCAGGTTGAAACGGCCGGCGGCATCACCAGCGTGAAACAATACTCGCAGGAATTCCGCGCCGAATCGAAAAATGCCGGTCCGCTGAACTGGCAGGCAGGCGTGTACTACTTCAACGAAGATGCCAACGGTTTCACCGACAACTTCGATACCAGCACGCACGTGCTGACCACGCACCTGGCCAGCCGCCAGAAGAACTCGGCCTGGGCCACGTTCGGTTCCGTCAACTACGCCGTCAACGATGACTTCATGCTGCGCGCCGGTTTGCGCTACACCAAGGACAAGAAGGATTTCAACACGGTGGAAGCGACCAACATCGTGCAGGTCAACCCGACCAGCGCCGATGTCAGCAAAGCCAAGGTCAATTGGGACTTGAGCGGTACCTATAAATACAACAAGGACGTGAACTTCTACGCCCGTATCGCCACTGGTTTCCGCGCGCCAAGTATCGCCCCGGCCAGCACCAGCGTGCCTGTCACCGTGGCCGATGCGGAAACGATTACCTCGTACGAAGCCGGTATCAAGGCCGATTTGTTCAACCGCCGCGCCCGCGTCGCGTTCAGCGTGTATGACTACCAGGTGAAAAACCAGCAACTGACGGTGGTGGGCGGCACGTCGAACATCACGCGCCTGATCAATGCAGCCAAGACGAACGGCCGCGGCGCCGAGCTGGAACTGGAAGGCTTTGTCACGCCGAGCCTGAAGATGTCGCTGGGCGGCAGCTACAACTTCACGGAAATCAAGGACCCGAGCCTGTCGATCGCCACCTGCGCACAAACGCGTTGCACCGTGACGGACCCGCTGACCACCGGCAACCGTGCCATCATCGACGGCAATCCATTGCCGCAAGCGCCGAAGTGGACGATCACCGCCACGGGCCGCTATTCGATCCCGATGGAAAACGGCGAATTCTTCGTCTTCACGGACTGGGCTTACCGCAGCAAGATCAACTTCTTCCTGTACGAGGCAACCGAGTTCACCGGCAAGCCAATGGTCGAAGGCGGCTTGCGCGTGGGTTATACCTGGGATGCCGGCAAGTATGAAGTGGCTGCGTTTGGCCGCAACATCACCGACACCCAGCGTATCACGGGCGCCATCGACTTCAATAACCGCACGGGCTTCATCAATGAGCCGCGTCAATTTGGGGTGCAATTCAAAGGCAACTTCTAAGAACACATAAGCAAACCTGCTGCGCGTCATGATTTGCGGCCTGCGATGCTCACTGTGCTAAAGCACAGCTGCGCTTCTCGGCCGCAACTCACCGCCGCTCGCTACGGTTTTCTTAAGTGTTCGGTTCCAGGCGCCGGCCATGTGCTGGCGCCTGCATTGCTACCCGCCCGGCTCGCGCCGCGGCGGGTTTTTTTATGCGTGCACGGGAAGGCGCGCCAGCCGCTGCGCCCAGGCGGGCACGGCTTGCCGCCAGAAGTCTTCTACGTCGTCGGCGCGCACGTCGAGACCGAGGAAGCGGGCCGCCGGCAGCAGCGCCGACGCCAGCAGTTCGGCCGCATCGATGCCCATATCGAAGGCGAGGGCGCCTGTCTGTTTCGACAGTTTCTCGCCGCTGTCATTGGTGACGACAGGCACGTGCAAGAAGCCGGGATGAGGCAAGCCCAGCACATCCTGCAGATACAGCTGGCGCGGCGTGGAGTCGAGCAAGTCCGCCCCGCGCACCACCTGCGTGACCCCCTGCGCGCCATCGTCGACCAAGACGGCCAGCTGATATGCCCAAAAACCGTCGCCGCGCAGCACGATGAAGTCACCCACTTCGCTGGCAAGGTCTTGCCGCTGCGGACCCGCCCAGCGGTCCGTAAAGCCGTACACGGCTTGCGGCCCCTGCGGCACGCGCAGCCGCCAGGCCCGCGCCGCCTTGCCCGGCGCCAAGCCATGGCGGCAGGTACCCGGATACACGGCGGCGCCAATCTTTGGTCCGCCCGCCTGCAGCACCGAATCCTGAATCTCCTTGCGCGAACAGCCGCACGCATATACAAGGCCATCGTCCTGCAACTGCTTCAGCGCCGCCTCGTACAGCGGCAGCCTGCGGCTCTGCCATGTCGCCTCGCCATCCCAGTGCATGCCGCAGCGCCGCAGGCTGGCCAGGATACCCAGATCGGCGCCCTCGACGTTGCGGTCGTAGTCCAGATCCTCGATACGCAACAGCCACGTGCCCTGATGCACCTTGGCATCGAGATAACTGGCCATGGCGGCAACAAGCGAGCCCATGTGCAGGGGACCGGAGGGGGAGGGGGCGAAGCGGCCAATGTAGGGAGCGGTGGGGGAGTTCGGAGACGGCATGCTGTGAGTGTAGGCGGTGGTGACAGGCACTGATGGTTTATTGCGTAGGATCGGTAGCTTGGCGACAGCGGCAAGTATCGTGCAGGGCGATGGGCAAGTCAAATCCTGGGTTGTTCCAGGTGCTGCCTAATTGATAATCAAGTGTGTAACGTTATCTTCAACATATGAAATTTCTTCATTGCAGTAATGCGGGTCATTCAGCTCTCGGAAATGTAAATCCTTGTCGAATTTCTTCGTTCTGAACTTGTTACTCAGCAGTGCTACAACGCTCCCCTCATCTGGCCAGTTTGAAGAATATATTGCTATCAATGCATTTTCAAAAGAAATTTCATTGTAAAGACAGATTTTTAATCTTCGAGGTAGCTTCTTCAATAAATTCAGCCATTGTATCTCACTTGTTTTTGGGAAAAAAGTATCACTATTTTTTATGGATTCCATTATTCGTTGCTGCACTTTTATCGATTTATCTATATTGATATGTGATTCACAATTATCATTCATTTTCAATCGGATGGGTGATTTTCTGGCTATTTTGTACTGCAAGATTATGCATGATGAGGATGTTTTTATGTCATGTTGTACGATAACGCTTCCCCACGGAAATTGAAATATTATTTCTGATAACCCTTTCATTTTTCCGGGAATGCCAGACTTTCTTTGAATTTTTTTGACTAACGATGATTCACTCACGCCGTTGCCTACAGAATTATTTTCAAAGTAATGCATTATTACGTAATCTATTTCGGGGAAATTTTTTTTTACAATAATCAACTCGACAACGTAATCGCCTACCCATCCATTGATATCAAAAATATACATTCCAGCCCCTGTTGTTGTGGGTTTGGTGTGGAATGTATTGATAATGCTATTTATGAAATCGTTTGCTGGAGTTTTTTTCGATAATGCAATCTCTCCATTGACGAGCAGTAATCCATCAATGAAATCAAAAATATAGCCTGGGATTTCAAATTTTTTCATGCGTAATTTCGAATGATCTATCTTGGTATGAGTTATTGCAATGCTCAATACGGTTCGTAGAGGTAAGTATTGTTTTCATCGCTGAATTGCTAAATATTTTAAAATGTAAAATTTCATTTTAATTTATCTTTGATGGCCTGATTTTCACAATTCCAGGATATTCCAATTGAGGTCATAGCTGATTGAATAGATGCTGAAGCTGAGATGTTGCCCCATGAGAAATTAAATGCAGAAAAAGTTTTTTTTATCTCGTCAGGATGTTTGTTGAATACTTTGGTAAGTAATTTTTCTAGGCGTTTTTTGTCGGCTATTAACTGGTTTTCTGTTATGTTATATCCATATTTTTTTGTGTTTCCTCCATCCCAAGCTAGCCAAACACTCTTCATGCAATAATTTTCGAAAATAAAATTTATGCCAAATTCAAATTCATTCAAACTTCCGCACGTAGATAAATTATGCACGTAAGTGTTTGTTTCATTATTTTCTATTTTAATGTTATTTTCTTTTGAAATTTTAATAAATTCAATTTCATTAAGTGGTGAAATAATGATGTCATCCAATAGGAGATAACCATTTTTTGTATCAAAGGATATTTTTTTCATTTTTTTAAAGAAATTATTTTTCCGGTGTCAATTAAGTTTCTTTTGTCTCTATTTTCTAAAAATAATTGTTGCGCACCCCCTGGTCCAAATTTTGGATTGTTTCTTGATATTCCCTCTGCCATGCAGGTATCTTCTTTTAATACGTAGACATGAAGTTTTGTGCGCATGGGGCGAACCCCTTTATGGTTAGAGTTATCAGCATGTGCGACCTGTACCGCATCGTTGAATTTTCTAGCTTCACCATTTGCTAAGACTGCATCCGCCTTGGAGAAGTAATTTCCCGGTGCAGGTCCATGTGGATATAAAGTAAATAACACGGTTCCCTTTTTCACGACAACATTACTATATGTATCTTGACCTAAATATGGGAAATTAAGAGGTCCTTGCCAGTTTTTTGCTTCACTAGCCGGATCACGACCTGTACATGCATTACAAATCGGATTTTTAGGGCAATTTTTGGCGTTTTTCGCCAGCCCCAATGGATCAATCCACAAGATCGGATTTGGCGCGTATTGATAGCTGTTCAGTCCACCAAGCAAGCCAACTGGATCTTGCGTCACATACCTGGCTATATCCGGATCATAGTACCTATAGCGGTTGTAAAACAGCCCCGTTTCCCCATCTTCATACTGCCCCTGAAACCGCAGCGGCTGCTTGATTTCTCCCTCGACGTGCAGCAAGCGTCCCCATGCCTTGTAGCGTCCGCTCCAGACCACGTTCCCTTGCGCATCCGTCAGTTCGCGCGGCGTGCCCAGGTGGTCGCAGTGGTAGTAGGTGATACGGTCGTGCGCTACCGCGCCGTCGGCTGCCGCCAAGGTATGCTGCCATGCCGAGGCATGCAGCGCTTCACTGTCCGCCTGGTCTTGCGCAATTGCCGCTTGCAGTTCGGCATCGTGCCGGGTGGCGGGTAAATCCCACTGCGCCACGCGTGGCAGATGTACGGCGCTTGCCTGGCGGCAGGCTGGCGAAGCGATCCTGGCCAGCGGCACGAAGCTGTCCGGCTCGTACAGATATGTGACCGTCTCTTCGTGTCCAAGTTCCTGCGCCAGCGTGTCGCCGTCCCAGACGAAGAAGGTGGTGGCAGCGCTCGTGCGGGCGGGCTGGTCTTTGCTGATGTCTTGCTGCTTGCTCCAGCGTGCTTCTTCTACCCGCTTGGCGATGCGACGGCTGAAGGCGTCATAAAAGTAGCGGGCGCGGTGGTGCGACTGGCGCTCCATCCTGGTGGCGTGGCTGAGGCGGTTTTCGGCGTCGTAGTGCAGTTCCAGGTCGCTCCAGGTCGACTCCCTGCCTGGAGGATGGAAGCGCTTGCCGGTGGCGTTGCCTTGCTCGTCGTAATCGTAGTCGGTATCGCCATAGTTGTTCACGACGTTGCCGGGCGCGGGAGCCTTGTCGAGCAGATTGCCTGCGGGGTCGAAGGCGAAGCGTTCTGCCAGGCCCGGCTGCACGGCGGCCAGCAGCTGGCCGACGGGATCGTAGGTATAGCTGAGTTTGCCAAGCGGGCCGACAGCGGTGGCGCCTGTCTGAAAAATGGTTGTCAGGTTGCCTTGCGCATCGTATTCGAAGCGGCGTTCGCGTACGGGGGCGGGTGCGTCGGCGCCGCGCGCCAGGGTCAGCTGGGTGAGCCGCGATTGCGGGTCGTACAGGCGCGTGGCGAGCAGGCCGCTGTTGCCCAGGGTGCGCTGTTTTTCGCGGTGCAGTTTGTCGCGCTCAACATCGACCACGGTCTGGCCTTGCCACAGCACGCCATGCCAGTGGCCGGAACCGTAGCGCAAAGTGTCGATGCGGCGGCCGTTCGGCATGACCGTCTGGATGCGGTTGCCCAGCTCATCATAGGCGTGCGTCATGACGAAACTGGCGTCCGGCGCGCGCGGGACGTTGGGCAGCCTGCCGGCGTCGGGCAGGGATTGCAGGAAATATGCGCTGCGCTCTTCGGTCAGCTGGCCCAGCGCATCGTGGAAGAAACGCTGTTCGGCTTGCGGCGCGGACACGCCCGTCAGCCGCCCCAGCGCATCGTAGGCGTAGCGCACCACGCCATCCGACGTGGTCTTGACTGATAACAAACCGAGCGCGTCGCGCAGCAGTTCCGTGCGTTGCTTGCCGCACTCGGTGGCGCTCAGGTTGCCGGCCTGGTCATAGCTGTATTGCGTGCGCTTGCCGTCGAAGCCCGTCTCCGACGTCAGCCAGCCTTCCGTGTGATACGCGAGCCGGTAGCTTTCGCCCTTGGCGTTGATCAATTCCGTCAGTTGCAGCGCGGCATCGTAGCGGTACTGCACCGTCTGGCCGATGGCGTCCGTGCGTTCCACGGGCAAGCCCTGGCCGTTGTAGCGGTAGCGCGTCTGCTGGCCGGCGCCATCCTCGTGCAAGACCAGATTGCCGTCCGCATCGTAGGCGTACTGTTCCCGGGTTTGATCGGGCGCCGTGAGGCGGATCAGGCGGCCCAGCGCGTCATACTCGTAGCGGGTGGCATGGCCCAGCGCATCGCGCGTCGTTTCCAGCCGTCCCAGCGCATCGTAGGCATATTCGCTGGTGTGGCCGGAGCAATCCGTATAGGCGGTCAGCCAGCCCTGGCGGTTGTACTGAAAATGCTTGCTGCCGCCCCTGGCGTCGACCAGTTCCACCAGCTGGCCGCGCTGGTCGTAGCGGTAGCGCGTGACGTGGCCCAGCGCATCGGTGATGCTGACGGGGCGGCCTGCCGCATCGTATTCGCGGCGTGTGATATTGCCCAGCGCATCCGTGAAGGCGACGGGCTGGTTCTGGCCGTCGTAGTCGATGTTGCTGCTGTGCCCCTTGGCATCGGTGCTGCGGGTCAGGTTGCCGGCCGCATCGTAGGCGTAGCGCGTGGCGGCGCCGTTGGCGTCGATATCGGCCAGCAGCATGCCATCGCGGTCCCATTCGCGCCGGCCCAGCGAGGCTGCCTTGCCGTCGGTGACGCGGCGCACTTCGGTGACCAGCCAGTTGGCGTCGAATGTGTATTCGAGGACGCCGCCGTTTTCCGTGACGCGGCTCGTGTCGTTGTCCACGTAATCGATGCGCGTGTGCTCGCTGCCATCCCGGGCGCGCGTGGCGATGGCGCGCGCCTGGTAGCTGTTGGCCAAGCTAACGGGATGGCGCTGCGCCAGTTCCTGTGCGCTCAATGGCGAGCCGCGCCAGCGGGCGCGCAGCGCGTCCAGGCTGATCCATTCCAGCTCGTACGTAAAACCCGTGTAGCTGCTGCACGACGTGAGCAGGTGGTGACGATAGCTGTAGCGGCGCGTGTCGCCCAAGGCATTCGACTGGCTGACCAGGTTGTAGCGGGGCGCGAAGGGCGGCTGGCTACCGTCCGTTTCGCTGGCATAGACGTAGCGGACATGGCAGAGCCGGCTGCCGTCCGCCAGCACTTCGTCAACCCGGCCGATGCTGCAGGACAGTTCTGTCTCGCCGCGCATGGCTTCGAGCACGCTGCCATCGTCGCTGCGCAGGCGCAGCAGTACTTCGCCCGGTTTGGCCTCCATGAAGCGGTCGATGCTGATGCCGCGTCCATCGCGCCCTTCGCTGCGCACGAGCGCAAAACGCTGCGTGGCAATCGGCGCGGACGGGGCCAGCATGGCGTTGACGCCGTCGTAGCCGTGCGGCAGCCAGCCGCCTTCAGCGCGCGCGTAGCGGTCGCTGCTGCCGTCGCGCCACAGCACGGTAAAGGAGTCGGCGCCGTCGCGCTTCAGCGTAAAACCTTCCTTGCGGCTATCGTGCTGCTGGCCCGCTTCCAGGCCAGGCAGGCGCAGGGCGCGGCCGCTGTCGTCGTGCAACACGATGCCGGCGTCGCTCAGCGACAGGCTGGTGGTGTAGGGCGTGGACCAGCGCGCGCCCAGCAAGCCCCAGTCTTCGCATTCGGCGCCGGAGCGGTAGCAGCGCGTCCAGGTGATGGGGATGCTGCGCTCGAGCGCGAAATCCGTCTGGTACAGGATTTCCTGGCCCGTACCGAAATGCACGGGCTTGCGGCCCTTGACGGGTTTTTTCGCGGGGCCGCTATCTTTCGGGCAGCAGTCGGAGGGCGGCTCCGATTTCGGTTCTTTCTTGCCACGGCTCTTGCCGTCGTCGCCGCCGTTTTTCGGGGGCGGTTTGTCGAATTTTTGGGGCGGCTTGTCCGGTTTCTTGCCGACCAGCTTGTCCTTGACCTTGTTGATCGTCGGCGCCGCCTTTTTGCCCAGGAACTTGCTCAGTATTTTTCCGCCTGGAACCTTGCTGAATACTGCCGCCTGCAATACGTTGCCGGCGATATTCATGCCGATGTCCGCGGCGGTATTGAGCAAGTCAGGTGTCTTGCCTGTCAATATGTAATCGGCCGCCTGGTCTAGCACCGTGGCAGAGGCTTCCAGTGCCGTTCCACTGGCAACGGTCGCCGTGCCGGCAACGGCGCCTGCTGCCGCCCCCGCTTCCATCGCGGCGGCAACGGGGGCGCCCACTCCCGTTGCCGCCACGCCAACGCCAGCCACGCCAAGCACGGCGCTGCCTGTCAGGACGGTCCCGCCCGCGTCCACCAGGTCTTCGGCGGCGTCATGCATTTTCTTCGAACCATGATCCTTGTAATCGTGTGCCGCCTCCCGTATCGCCGCCTTCAGGTCCTTGAGCACGGGCTTGGCCGCCTCCGCGCCCCGCTCATAAATCTTGCCCACGGTATTGCGCGAATTCATCCATACTTCGCGCCCCATCTGCACCAGGCTGGCGCCGTTGGCGCGATGGATGGGGCTGGCGACCTTGGTGTCGACCTGCTTGCCGACGGTGCCGCTCTTGATGCCGCCCGCCTTGCCGGCCGCGTCTCCCTTGACGGTGGGAATGGTGCTGCGCTGGTGCAGGATGACGGGTTCGCTGTGCGACTTGACGTTGGGCGAGGCGTTCTGCGCTTCCGAGAATTCACCGATGATGCTGTAGGGAATAGGCGGCGTGCTGGAGCCGACGGGCGTCTTGCAAATGTCGGGGCTGAGGCTGACGCAATAGAAGCGCGAGGCTTTGGTGACGGTTTCATTCGTCATCGTCTTTACCTTGTTCGGCCGCCTTGCCCAGTGCTTCCTGGGCCTGTTCCAGCAGTGCTATCCGTGCGATCTGCGCCGGCTCCATCACGTGCAGCAGGCGCGACTCTACCTGGCCCGCGTCGGCCGGCACGATGGCGCGCCACACCAGTTCCACGCTGGCCGCCTCAGGGTCGATCAGCACCGTATCGATGGCCAGGCGCCAGACGAGCAACTGGTCGTTCTTGTCCGCCAGCAGCAGGCACAGTACTTGTTGCGGCAAGGCGAAGCGCAGCACGGTGTTGCCGCGCGGGTCGATGCGGGCCGACGGATGGTCGTGGCGGCACAGATTGGTCAGCGTAAATTGTTCCAGTCCCGCCAGGTGCGGGCATTGCTGGTCGGGCGGCGTGCTGTTCCAGTACGCGAAATCGAAGTCTTCCGGTAACAAGGGGACTTCGTCGGCACCCCATGTGTCTTTTTCCACGATGTGTCCGGCCAGTGCGCGGCGCGGCAGCCAGCCACGGCCGATAACGGCCAGCCCCGCCGGCGCGGGCAGCTCTTTGCCGCCCGCGCCTTGCCAGAACTGGGCGGCCGTACATGGCTGCGACGGCTGCGTGATGCGCGGTGCTGGCACCTCATTGATCTGTTTCGCATCCAGGTACCAGTGCCGCGCAAAGCCGCGCCCCAGCGGATTGGCCTGGCAGGTATCATGCTTCGCCGCGTTGCAGTCGTCGGCCTCGATGCGGCATTGCCCGCCATACGCATAGGCATAGTGCAGCGGCAATTGCAGGAACGGTTCCGGCGTGGACAAGTGCCACGGATTGGGCCGAAGCAAGCCCGCCGTGGCGACGCGGGCGCAGCCTTGCGCCAGGCGGGTGAGGATGCTTTTCTTGCGGAAGGCGCGCTCGCCGCACACCTGCAAGGTCTTGTCGATCAGGGTCTTCTTTTTTGACTGTACTTTCAAATTGACGAGAAATTGCGGCATCGCCTGCCCGCGCGGCGCGTGCGCCACGCCATTGACGATCAGGTCGCAGCGCGGCTTGTAGGGCGCGAAGTCGCTCTCCTGCACGGTGCCCGCCTGCGTGTCGTCGTGCAGGTGCCGGTCTTCGGTGGCCAGCGGCGACTGGCGCGCCATGGGCAGCAGGCTGGCCACGCCGTCCGCGCCGCAGGGGCCGAGCGTGTAGCCCATGCGCGCCACCACTACGTGAAAGGCTGCGCCAAACTGGTCGACCATGTCGAACTGGCTGGCCGCGTGCGGCGTGCGGTTGTCGAACAGCAGGTTGGGAACGTTGAAATGGGCGGTGCCGGCGTCGTTCATCGTCAGCCCGGATTATTGTCGATGTCGTCGCCGTGGATCTGCACCTTGGACCTGCCGCGGATGATGATTTCATCGGCAACCAGTTCAATGCGTCCCGGCGTGATGGTGATGCTGGACGTACCTACCGTCATCGTGTGCGAATCGGCGGCCGTGAGTGTGCTGTCGGCGCCGACGATGACGCTTTTCGCCAGGCCGATCTGCTCCGCCTGCGCCAGCACCACGGTGGTGTTCATGGCGCCGATGACGGTGGTCTGGTAGGCGGCGCCGATGGTCAGCACCTTGGCCAGGCCGATCGTTTCGTCCTTGGCCAGGGTCACCCGTTCCGAGCGGTGGCCGTCGATCTGCACCTGCTCGTTGCCGCCCACGTGTTCGCGGCGGTTGTCGCCGATGTCGATGTGTTCGTCGTGGTCCACACGCTCCCTGCGGTTGTTGTGCACGGTGATGTCTTCATCGTGGTCCACCGTCTCCGTGCGGTCGCGCTTGACGTGCACGGTTTCATCGCGGTCGACGGTTTTGCGCCGGTCGTTGCCGACCCAGTGCGATTCGTCATGCTCGACTTCGATGCGCTGGTCCTTTTCCGCATGCAGCCACAGCTCTTCCGCATCCTTGCGGTCTTCGAAGCGCAGGGCGTTGGCGTGCGCGGCGGAACCTTTTTTTGACGAGCGGCTCAGCATGCCGCTTTGCGTCTTGTTGGCCGGTAGCTCCCATGGCGGCATGTTGCGCGCGTTGTAGACGCAGCCGATGATGATGGGCATGGCGACGTTACCGTCGAGAAATTGGACGGCCACTTCCATGCCCACCCGGGGCAGGCTGATGTGGCCGAAATTCGGGCCGGCCCAGTTCGATATCACCCGTATCCAGGGTGAACTCTTGTCGTCGAAGGTACCGAGTCGGTCCCAGTGGAATTGCACCTTTACCCGTCCGTAACCATCCGTGTGGATTTCCTCGCCGGGCGGCCCGACCACGGTGGCCGTCTGCACGCCGTAGATCTTCGGTTCGCGGCTATGGAAGTTGCGGCCGGGGCGCCAGGGGATGTCACGGGCGATGCAGGTGAATGTGTTGCTGTAGTGAGAGGTGGCGCCGTGTCCCTGCTGATAGTTGTTGCTGGCGTAGTGGTGCACGGACAGGATCAGGTATTCGCTGGCTGCGCTGTCGAAATGCCCGCCCAGGGTGAACCAGCGTCCCGGTTGCGCCGTGCGGTCGTTGCCTTGCGCCTCGAACAGCTGGCCCTGGGCATCGCGCTCTTCCATGCGGCGCTGGGCCAGCTGCTCGCCATCATCGATGTTTTTAAAACCGTAGCTGCCCGTGTTTTCATATACCTCCAGGGCGGGCACGGCGCCTTGCCGGTTCAGCGAGTCGCGGCTGGCGCGGGCGCTGCGCGGATTCTTGAAATTGAAGCTGGCTACCGTCATTTGGCTTGGGGCCATGCGCCGCACCGTGCTCCATTGATGCACGCCATCGTCTTCCAGGGAACCGGCCTGGTGCTGGAAGGGCATTTCGCTCAGATCGCCATCGATGGGCTTGCCGGTGGTGCTGTCGTCGGACAGCCACAAGGTGTGGCCGTCAACGCGGTGTTCGTAGCGGTAGTGCCATCCCAGCTGCTCCCAGTGGCGGTGCAGCAGGTTGTGGTCGCTCTCGTTGTGCTGGCATGTATAGGTGATGGCGGGGTCCAGGCCGCTGGCGGCCAGCTTGTAGTCGCGCATCAGGTAGTCATCGAAGACCTTGTCCGTCAGCGCTGCCACCGTCAAGCCGTGGAAGGCGACATTGTTTTGCCGCAAGTGCAGGTGCGACAGCCACGGTTCCAGCACCATTTCATAGAAAGCAAAACCGCCGTCCGTGCGCAGGAAGCGGAATTCGAACACATAGCCATTGAAGTAGCGCAAGCTGCCGTCTTCGCGCACCAGTTCGATGGTCACCATCTTGCCCATCACTTTGTCGAGGGCGATGGCGGCGTCGTCGGACAATACTTCCACCACATAGGAAAAATCGCGCGACAGGTTTTCGCTGGCGGCCAGGCTGTTGGCCAGGAACTGGACGCCGGCAGGGCCGTCGCCATGCGGAAAGTGCAGGCGCAGCAGGCGCTGGCCCTGCATGTCGCCCACTAATGCCGTCCATGCCGCCGTCGTATCGGGGAACTGGCTCATCGTGCATCGCTTCACGTTAGGAATCGTTGGCCGACTGTAGCAATAGCGAACACAAGCGTTTTTGCGCGGCAACAAGATTCAATCGTTGAGTGAGGGCATCAATTGCATTTCGTAATGCATGTCATCGCGGTGGCGCGGCGTTGTTGCATCGCCGAGGAAACTGTTGCGGCCGAGGCCAGCTTGCCCGGTGGCCGTCAACGCCATTCCCCGCACATCGCTGGCGCGCAGCACCAGCACGATGTCGTAGCGCACGAGCGGCTGACGGAACAGCGTCAGCATGTGCCGCAGCGCCGCGCTGGCCGGGGCGCGCGGCAGGAAGCCGGCGTGCTGTTCCGCGGTGAGCGGGCCGAGGCGCAGGCGCACGGCCAGGTCCGGGCGGCGGCAGCGCTCGCCGACGGTGGCGCGCTGGCCCAGCACGGCGTTTGCCATGCCCAGCGCCGTTTGTTCGCGCGGCGCCAGCACGTCCATGGCGCCCGTCGCCTCGTCGATATGGCAGGGCACGCCAAAGTGGTCGGCGAGGATGCGCGCCATGACGACGGACGAGATGTTGCGCTGCTGGAGCAAGCCGCTGTACAGGCCGGCGGCGGCCTCGTCCTGGCTCGGGCGGCATGCGGCCAGGGCCAGCAGGCGCGTCAGGAAGTCCCCGCTGTGGCCGGCTTGCTCGATGCGGTATTTTTGCCAGGCCTGGTAAAACAGGACGACGGCGCGGCTGGAAAACAGGTCGAGAAAAGCGCGCGGGCTATTCTCTCGTTCGCTGTACTGGTGCGCGGCAATGCGCTCCGAGTAGTGGCTGGGCAAGCTGCCCTGGCAACCGAGCAGGCCCATGAAGGTGGGCGTGATGTGGATATGGTGTACATGACCCGACAGCAGCGCCTGCAGCAAGGCATCGGCGTCGGCGATGCCGTTTGTCGTGAGCGTCTCGACCTGGCTGGCTGGAAAGCGCAGCGAGACGCTATTGTCGAAGCGCATGACCTTCGCCAGCGCCGCGTGTTCATCGATGCCGTGTTCGGCCAGCCAGGCCAGCAGCAGGCGCAGCACCTGGAAGCACTCGAAGCGCTGCGGCGCGTCGAGCAATTGCTGGATCACGCTGGCGTGGCGTCGGCGCTGCGTTCTGGGCATCGTAGGATTTCCTCGCCGCTGCGATGGGACAGCAGCGTCAGTTGGCTAAAGCAGTTGAGCTGGCTGTTCAGGGCGAAGTAGCGCTGCAGCACCTGCGCGAAGATGTACACGCTGCTGCCGACAAACGCTTGCTCGTCAATGCCCAGGCGGATGGCGATGCCGGGCATCAGGGTGGGAAACGGCACGGTTGGCATCCACGCGCGCGTGCTGCCGTGCTCGAGCGTGACGATGCCCTGGATCAGCCGTTGCGTGGTGGGCGAATGGGGCAGGTCGTACAGGCTCAGCATTTTCTGGAAGTCGCCCAGGCCAGCCTGCGTCAGGCTCGAGTAATTGAGCGACAGGTGCGCGATCAGGCGCCAGTGCGTGTCCGCCGGGAAACGCATGCTGGGCGTGGGCTTGCGCAGGAAGCGCGCGGGGATGCCGTCGGGCACGTCTTCGGCCAGCAGATCGCCGCCGGGCAAGCCGTAGTGCAGTTGCGTGGGCAAGTCGCGGTTGCTGCACAGCAGCTGCGTCGAGACGGTGGCGCAGGCGGCGCTGCCCGGCGAAAACTGCGGGTCGATCAGGCTCAGGCGCATTTCATGGCCGGGGCTGATGGCTGCCACGGCTTCGTCGCGACGCGCCAGCCAGTATTGGCCATGCTCAGTCCGAGAACCCTGCAGCGTGACATACAGCGGCAAGAAGGTGCTCAGACGCTCGCCGGCCTCGTCCTTGCGCACCAGGGTGACGGTCTCGATGCTGTGGATGTCGTAGGCAAACGCATGCGTGGCATCGGCCACCAGCGCGGAGTCGGGCTCCGTGTGCGTGAGGCGGATCGGCACGCCGGACTTGGCAAACAGGTTGACGACGGGCGTGCAGCCTGGCAGCAGGTTGTCGCGGCTGACGCCGGAGAGCAGGCGCGCCTCGTGGCTGTCGCTGCGCACGCCTTTGAGCGGCAGGTGCAAGGTGAACTGGCGGCACTGTTTCGGCAGCAAGGCGGCCAGCAGGGACCAGGCGACGTCGATGAAATGGAATTTTTCCGGGAAGGAGAAATACTCGGTCAGCAGGCGCAGGGCCGGGTGCGAGCGGGCGGAAACGGGGATCAGCGCATCGTCGTCGGCATAGCCGGCCGGCGCCAGCGGCATACCGTCGACGGCCAGCCACGGACTGTGTTCGTCCAGCGCTACATACGCGCCCGTGCTGCGCAGGAACAGGGCGTCGAGCAGGGCCGCGCGCACGGACGGTTCGCCATCGGCAAACAGGCGCAGGCTGGACAAGCCGGCCTGGTCCAGGCGGTAGTTGTCGCTGCTGCTGGTGAACTGAATGCTGAGCAGGGCGCTGGCACCGGCGGGCAGGCGCAGGCCGGGCGGCGCGTCGATGAGCGGCGAAAAATGCAGGCGAGAAATAGCCAGCGGCGCCAGGGTCACGTCATACGCGCTGGTGAATTTGCAGGCCACGCCCTGCACCGGCTGCGAGCGCAGCACGGTGCCGCGCGCCACATGTGCCACCTGGGCCAGCTGGCCGCCGCCCGGCGCTTCGTCGGCGGCGATGCGCACGATGGAGCACGAAGGAAAGGGCCGCAGATAGTGCGGGTACAGGCTGTCGAGCAGGGAATGGGTGAATTGCGGATAGGCGTCGTCGAGGCGCTTGGCGACCCTGGCCGTGAGCAGGGCGACGGACTGGATCAGGCGCTCGACGTGCGGGTCTTCGCACGTCTCGCCGGCGATCAGCAGGCGCCCGGCCGCCTTCGGATAGCGGCTGGAAAACTCGCGCGTGTACTGGCGGAACAGGCCCAGCTCACGCTCATAATACGGCAGCAGTTGTTCCACGGTCGCGCTCTCCGCCAGCAGGAAAGCTTCATGCTGGCATCAGGCGCGACGGTGGGTGTTGATGAGAAACAATGATTCTTAGAAATGGTATTCCGCGCGTATCATCGGCGTCTTCGCCGTCTGGCCCACGTTGCCCGTGGTGGCGGGCGAGTTGCCGAACTTGTTCTTCCAGTACTGGTATTCCAGGCCCACGCGGAAGGTGTTCTTGGCGCTGCCCAGGGCCGCGCCCACGTCGTACATCACTTGCATGTCGATATTTGTTTCCACGGCCGTGTCGCGCCCCACTTCATCCTTGCCTTTCGAATCGATGAGGTTGAAGAAACCTTCGAACGAGAACAGCGGCGACAAGGGGATGGCCCAGGCGCCCGTCAGCATGGCGTGCGTTTTATACGTGTAGCGGCCCGTCACTTGCGAGATGGGCGGGAAGGCGCCGCTGGGGGCATTGCTTTCGCGCAGCAACAGCAGGCTGGTGTTGAAGAAGCCGGGCACGTCCCACATCAGCGTGGGGCCGGCCACCAGCATGCGCTTGCGCGAGTTGTAGCCGACGTCATTCTTCGTGTTGACGTCGAAGCCCAGGGTCACGCCGACGCCGCGCACGGGGCCGAACTTGATGTCGCTGCCGCGCACCTTGCCGATGTCGATGGTGTTGCGGTACACCAGGTAGGCCTCTTGCGCGCCGGACGTTTTACCGAGTGCGCCGGGGTCCTTGCTGTCGGACATCAGGAAGTCCAGGTTGACGAAGTTGCTGCCGTATTTGTAGCCGCTGGCGTGCGTGATGGCAAAGATGTTTTTCTTGATGTCGTCCGGGTTGAACGGCTCACGGTAGTCATTGCCGGCGCGCCAGCTCAGCGCGGTATCGCTCCATTCGGCAGCCTGGGCGGTCGCGCCCACGCCCAGGGTGGTAGTGAGGCAGAGCAACAGACAAGGTAGGTTTTTTGGCACTTTCGGCTCCTGATGGCGGTGTTGGAAAACGGGAACTGGGATGGCTGGGCGCAGGGGGGAACCCACTGGCGCGCAGGTAGCGCTGCGGTGGGGCATTGCGCGCCGTTCAATCCATGATGCGAGAAGCGCCGCGCTGGGCGATATGTCTTATCTGCATACTTACTATCAGTTCTTGCATATAATCATCGCACCTTCTCAGCCTTGCGGGGCAAGGCGGCCGCTGTAAAGCTGATAATTTTTTTTAAAATTGTATACAGGTGTTGTTTTTTTGTGGAAATAGAAATGCGCGCCGCCACACCATCCCCCAAGCGCCGCGGATGCCGATAGGATAGAGACAAGAGCTTGAATTTTTCCACCGGCGATGATGCCGGCGACCCCGCAGCGAGGCACGAAAAAAACAATGACGGCACGCCTGGAATTACACGACATCAGCAAGCGCTATCCGGCCGTGGTGGCCAATGACGGCATCGACCTCACCGTCGCGCCCGGACAAATTCACGCCGTGCTCGGCGAGAACGGTGCCGGCAAATCGACCTTGATGAAAATCATCTACGGCGCTGTGCAGCCCGATCGCGGCCGCATCCTGTGGAATGGCCGCGAGGTCGAGATCGCCAACCCGTCGGCCGCGCGCGCGCTGGGCATCGCCATGGTGTTCCAGCACTTTTCCCTGTTCGATACCTTGACGGTCACGGAAAACATCGCCCTCGGTTTGCCCGCCGGCACCAACATGGCGGAGCTGGCCCAGCGCATCGAAGACACTGCGCGCCAGTACGGCCTGGACCTGGAACCGCAGCGCCACGTGCACACGCTATCCGTCGGTGAATGCCAGCGCGTGGAAATCGTGCGCGCCTTGCTGGCCAAGCCGCAACTGCTGATCCTCGATGAACCGACGTCCGTGCTGACGCCGGGCGCCGTGGAAAAACTGTTTGGCACTTTGCGCCAGCTGGCGGCCGAAGGTTGCAGCATCCTGTACATCAGCCACAAGCTCGACGAGATCCGCGCCCTGTGCCATACGTGCACCGTGGTGCGCGCCGGCAAGAACGCGGGCGTGTGCGACCCTTCGCAAGAGTCGGCGGCCAGCCTGTCGCGCATGATGATCGGCGCGGAGCCGCCCGCCGTCACGCGCGTCGCGCGCGCGCCCGGCGCGGCCATGCTGAGCGTGCGGCAGCTGGATTTGCCGAAGAGCCATCCGTTCGCCACGCAATTGATCGACATCCATTTCGACGTGTGCGCGGGAGAAATTGTCGGCATCGCTGGCGTGTCCGGCAATGGCCAGCAGGAATTGCTGGCTGCCCTGTCGGGCGAGGACCTGCGCGCGGCTCCGGCCAGCATCGTGCTGAACGGCACGCCTGCCGGGCGCTTGCCGCCGGGACGCCGGCGCGCCCTCGGCTTCGGCTTCGTGCCGGAAGAGCGGCTGGGACGCGGCGCCGTGCCCGACATGGGGCTGGCCGACAACGTCTTATTGAGCTTGCAGACCCCCGCCACCATCCGCCACGGCTTCCTGCGCCGTGGCGCGATTGCGCAGCGGGCGGCCGCCATCATCGCCCGCTTTCAGGTGAAGGCGGGCGGGCCGCAGGCGCTGGCGCGCAGCCTGTCGGGCGGCAACTTGCAGAAATACATAGTCGGACGCGAAGTCATGCGCGAACCCACGGTGCTGCTGGTGGCGCAGCCGACCTGGGGCGTGGACGTGGGCGCGGCCGCGCAAATTCGCGCCGAACTGCTGGCGCTGCGCGACGCTGGCTGTGCCTTGCTCATCGTGTCGGAGGAACTCGATGAGTTGTTCGAGATCAGCGACCGCCTGCTGGTGATGGCAAAAGGAAAGATTTCACCGTCGCTGGACGTGGGCGAAGCCAGCGTGGATCTCGTGGGGCAATGGATGAGCGGGCTGTGGCCGCAGGAGGCTGCCCATGGCTAAGTTTGCCTTGCGCCTGGAAGCCCGTCCTGCACCGTCGCGCCTGATGTCGTGGCTATCGCCCGTGCTGGCCGTGCTGCTGACCGTGCTGTGCGGCGCGCTGCTGTTTGTTGCGCTGGGACACGATCCGCTGGCGGGCCTGGCCGTGTTCTTTGTCGAACCCTTGCGCGACGCGCACGGCTGGTCCGAGCTGGGTCTCAAGGTGGCGCCTTTGCTGCTGATCGCCGTGGGTCTGGCCATCTGCTTTCGCGCCAACATCTATAACATCGGCGCGGAAGGCCAACTGACCCTGGGCGCCATCTGCGGCGGCGCGGCGGCCCTGTACCTCGATGACGGCGTGGGCAGCGCGGCCATCATCGGCGTGTCCCTGCTGGCCGGCATGGCGGGCGGCATGGCGTGGGCGGGCCTGGTGGCGTGGCTGCGCGACCGCTACAACGCCAGCGAAATCCTCGTCTCGCTGATGCTCGTCTACATTGCCCAATTGCTGCTCAGCTATCTCGTGTACGGCGTGCTGCGCGACCCGGAAGGATTCAATTTTCCCCAGTCGAAACTGCTGTCGGACGGCTTGCTGTTGCCGATGCTGATCAGCGACACGCGCTTGCACGTGGGCATCGTGTTTGCCTTGCTGGCCTCGCTGGGCGGCTGGCTGTATCTGTCGCGCAGCATTGCCGGCTTCCGCCTGCGCGTGGGCGGCATGGCGCCGGCCGCCGCCCGCTATGCGGGCTTTTCTTCGCGCAAGACCTTGTGGTCGTCCTTGCTGATCTGCGGCGCCCTGTCGGGCCTGGCGGGCGCGTGCGAAGTGCTGGGACCGATGGGGCAGCTCACGCCCACGGTCTCGCCCGGCTATGGCTTTGCCGCCATCATCGTCGCCTTCGTGGGGCGGCTGCATCCGGTCGGCGTGATTTTTTCCAGCTTCGTCATGGCCCTGTTCTATATCGGCGGAGAACTGGCGCAATCGCGCCTCGGCTTGCCCAGCGCCATCACGGGCGTGTTCCAGGGCATCCTGCTGTTTGCCTTGCTCGCCTGCGACGTGCTGATCCAATACAAACTGGGCTGGAGGAAACATGGATAACCTGGCCCTGACGATAGCGCCCTTGATTGCCGCCAGCATCAATGCGGGCACGCCGCTGATGCTCGCCGCCCTCGGTTTATTGGTGAATGAAAAGGCGGGCGTGGTGAACCTGGGCGCGGAAGGCATGATGCTGGTCTCGGCCATCACGGGCTTTGCCGTGGCCGTCAATACGGGCAGCCCCACTCTGGGCTTTCTGGCGGGGGCGGGCGCCAGCATGGTCCTGTCCGGCTTCTTTGCCTGGCTGACCGTGTGGCTGGGCACGAACCAGTACGCGACGGGCCTGGCCTTGTCTCTGTTCGGCGCGGGCGCGTCCACGTATATCGGCTTGAAGTACGTGGGCAACAGTCTGCACAATGGCCGCTTCGGCATCCCTTTATTGGAAGACATTCCCGTGCTGGGGCCGGCCCTGTTCCGCCAGCATCCGATGGTGTATCTGTCGCTCTTGCTGTGCGTGGCCATCGCCTGGTTTTTGTACCGCACGCGGGCAGGATTGGTGCTGCGCGCCGTGGGCGAGTCGCCAGCGTCCGCGCATGCGCTCGGCTATCCCGTGCGGCGTATCCGCCTGGCGGCCGTGCTGTTCGGCGGCGCCTGCTGCGGCCTGGCCGGCGCGTTTTTGTCGCTCGTGTACACGCCGCTGTGGGTCGAGGGCATGGTGGCGGGGCGCGGCTGGATCGCGCTCGCGCTGACCACGTTTGCCACCTGGCGTCCCGCGCGCGTGGTGGGCGGCGCCTACCTGTTCGGCGGCATCACGATATTGACGTTCCACGCGCAGGCGCTGGGCGTGCCCGTCGCCTCGCAACTGCTGTCGATGCTGCCGTATGTGGCAGCCATCGTCGTGCTCGTGCTCATTTCCAGCAATGCCAATTACATCAAGCTCAACATGCCCGCTTCGCTGGGGAAAAATTTCAATCCCGGAAATTAATCACTCACCACAAGGAAAACCATGTCCAAGAAATTACTGTGCGCCGCCGTTTGCAGTGCCACGCTGATGTCCGCCATGCCTGCCATGGCCGCCGCGCCGGCCGCCGCTCCACTGAATGTCGGTTTCGTGTATATCAGCCCCATCGGCGACGCGGGCTGGACCACCCAGCACGATCAGGCGCGCAAGGAAATGGAAAAGGCGCTGGGCAACAAGATCAGCACCAGGTTTGTGGAAAACGTGCCGGAGAGCGCCGATGCCGAGCGCGTGATCCGCGACCTGGCGCAAACGGGCAGCAAGCTGGTCATCACGACTTCGTTCGGCTACATGAATCCCACCTTGAAAGTGGCGAAACAATTTCCTAATGTGAAGTTCATCCATCTGACGGGATACAAGACGGCCGTCAACGTGGCCAACACGAATGCCCGTTTCTACGAAGGCCGCTATCTGGCTGGCGTATTGGCGGGAAAGATGAGCAAGACCCACGTGGCCGGCTACGTGGCGGCATTCCCCATCCCGGAAGTGTTGCAGGGAGTTAACGCCTTCACGCGCGGCATGCGTAGCGTCGATCCGAAGGCGGAAGTGAAAGTGGTGTGGGTCAATAGCTGGTTCGACCCGGGCAAGGAACGCGACGCGGCCATCACCCTGATCGGCCAGGGCGCCGACGTGGTCACCCACCACACGGACTCGACCGCTGTGGTGCAGGCGGCGGAAGAGAAGGGCAAGTATGCGATCGCCTACCACTCGGACATGAAAAAGTACGGGCCGAAGGCGCAGCTGGCCGCCGTCACCCACCATTGGGGCGACTACTACACGAAGCAGGCGCAGGCCGTGCTGGACGGCACGTGGAAGTCCAGCAGCACCTGGGGCGGCATCAAGGATGGCATGGTCAAGCTGGAAGGCATCAATGCGGCCGTGCCCGCCGACGTGAAACAGTTTGTATTGGCGCGCGAGAAAGACTTGGTTGCTGGTAAGCTCAATCCTTTCAGCGCGCCGATCAAGGATAACGATGGCAAGGTGCGCCTGGACAAAGGCGTGCTCGACGATGCGGCGCTGACGAAGATGGATTATTTTGTCGAAGGCGTGGCAGGGAAAGTTTCCGGAAAGTAATAGGGTTGCGTATAAACTTGCTGTAATATTGCCGGAAACGGGAGCAGGGCCGGGGATACATGCGCGTTCCCGGCCCACCCACACAGCAGAGCCTAATAGGCCCGTACCGGAGATTGACCCATGGACAGACTGGAAGTATTCAAGATTATCGCGTTGCAAGCGAGCAAGGGCGAGCTGACGTTCCCCGCCAACGTCAAGGCCACCTTGAAGCTGCAGGAAGCGCTGGACGACCCCGATTGCCATATCGAAGCGGCCGCCCGCATGGTCATGGCCGAGCCGCTGCTGTCGGCGCGGGTCGTGGCATTGGCCAACTCGGCCGCCTACAACCGTTCCGGCAATGAAATTGCCAATGTGCGCGCAGCCGTTTCGCGCCTGGGCTTTGCCACCTTGAAATCGATGGTGGCGTCCGTCATCGTGCGCCAGCTGGGCAGCCAGATCACGGACCCGCAATTGCGCGCCAAGGCGGCCAGGCTGTGGGAACATACGGCCCACGTGGCCGCGCTGAGCCAGGTGATCGCCCGGAAAGTCACGCACGTGGACGTGGAAACGGCCATGTTCGCCGCCATCGTGCACGAGGTGGGCGGCTTTTATCTGCTGTCGCGCGCCGAGGAATATCCGGGCCTGCTCGACGACAATACCGAAGACTGGATCGAATACGGCGAAAAGCTGATCGGCCGCGGCGTGCTGCGCCAGCTGCAAGTGCCCGACATGGTCTTGCAGGCCGTGGAAGGCATGTGGCACGGCGGCAGCACGTTCCCGCCCCGCACCTTGGGCGCGACCCTGGTGCTGGCCAACGATCTGTCGCCCGTCGGCTCGCCCCTGCACCCGCCGGAAAGCGCCGCGCGGCGCCAGGCGGCGGCGAAGATCGATTTCGGTATCGGCGGCAGCACCCTGCATACGATACTCGAGGAATCGGCCGAAGAGATCGAATCGCTGGCGGCCGCCTTGCTCGTGTAATTTACTCGGCCATGACATCCCCGCCTTGCCGCGGGGATTTTTTTCGTCCGCATTTTGCAGCGCCTGCCCCATGGCATACAATCGCCGGCCCGGCTATCCGCCGGACTGAATGTCTCCTCTTATCCAAAGGATCTTATGCAGAAGCTGTTTTCTTCCTTGGCCTTGACGGCGCTGGCGTTTTCCGCCCAGGCCGCTACCGGTTTGCCCGTGGTGCAGGAAGCGCCCTTGCGCGCCCACCTGGCCTTCCTGTCCAACGATTTGCTCGAAGGCCGGGGCACGGGCCAGCGCGGCGCCGACCTGACGGTGGCGTACCTGGAAACCCAGGCGCAGATGGCTGGACTGCAACCCGTGCGCGGCAACAGCTACCGCCAGAGCGTGCAGATCGCCGGCGTGAAGTCGCTGCCTGCCGAAAGCAGCCTGCAGGCCGTGGCCGGCGGCAAGCCCGTGCCGCTGGCGTTCGGCCCCGACTGGGTGTGGGCCACGGGCGACTCCGTTGCCGCGCACACCTTCGACGCACCGCTCGTGTTCGTCGGCTACGGCATCACGGCGCCGGAAGAGGGCTGGAACGATTTCAAGGGCGCCGATGTCAAAAACAAGATCGTCGTCATGATGGTCAACGACCCGCAGCCGACCGCGCTTGAGCCGAACCGCTTTGCCGGCAAGGCGCTGACCTATTACGGCCGCTGGACCTACAAATTCGAGGAAGCCAGGCGCCAGGGCGCGGCGGGCGTATTGTTGATCCACACGAAACCATCGGCCTCGTACGACTGGAGCGTCGTACAGAACAGCTGGAGCGGCAGCGAACGCTTCCAGTTGGCGGACCGCACGGCCGGCACCCCGCTGCAGGGCTGGATCGCGGAAGACGCGGCGCGCCGCTTGTTTGCTGCGGGCGGGCAAGATCTGGACGCCTTGCGCGTCAAAGCGGAAAACAAGGATTTCCAGGCCGTCGCCTTGAACGCCAAGCTGTCGGGCGAGATGAAGTCCATCGTGCGCAAGGTGGAGCAATTCAATATCGCGGGCATGGTGCCGGGCACCGACCCGACATTGAAAGATGAAGCCGTCATCTACAGCGGCCACTGGGATCATCTGGGCAAGCAGGGTAAGGATGACGAAAAAGCGGGCGACACCATCTACAACGGCGCCGTCGACAACGCTTCCGGCATTGCCGGCTTGCTGGCCATGGCGCAGGAAGCGGTGAAAAAGCCGGCGAAGCGCACGCAGATCTTCCTGTGGGTGGCGGCCGAAGAGCAGGGGCTATTGGGCAGCGCCGCCTACGCGGCCGATCCGCTGTGGCCGCTGGACAAGACGGCCGCCGCGCTGAACCTCGACAGCCTGAACTTCGTCGGCGCCACGCATGACATCGGCGCGCAGGGCAGCGAGCGCACGGAGCTGGGGGCGATGGCCGCCACGGTAGCGAAAGCCATGGGCATGCACATGGCTGCCGCGCGTCCCGACTTGGCCGGCGGCTATTTCCGCAGCGACCATTTCAGCTTTGCCAAGGCGGGCGTGCCCGCGTTTTCCATCAATGGCGGACGCGAGTACATCAAGGACGTGGCCGCGTCGAAAGCCAAGGCGGCCGCTTACGGCCCCCGCTACCATCAAGTCACCGATGAGTACGACGCCAGCTGGGATCTGTCCGGCATGACGCAGCAGGCGCAGTTCACCCTGAACCTGGGGCAAGCCGTGGCGAATACGGCCAGGATGCCGGCCTGGAAGGCGGGCGACGCGTTTGGCAAGGCGCGCGAGCAAGCCGCGAAATAAGACGTGGTCTGTGCAAACAACGTTGTCGGATTACGCGCGGCCTCGCCGCGCCTCGGCGGCCCCGCTAATCCGACCTACGCTTGTTCGCTTGGAGCAAGTGCGTAGGTCGGGTTAGCGCGCCAGCGCGTAACCCGACAACATTGTTGGCCCCGCAGCGCCGGATCAAGCCGCCCGTTCCAGCCTGCGCTGCGTATGCCGATACTTGCTCCACACGATCAGCAGCAACAGCGGCATGGCGCCGCCCACCATGCACAGGGCGGGCCAGCCGCCGGCGGCAAAGCTGGCGCTGGCCAGGGCCGAGCCAGCGGAGGCGCCGATGAAGCCGCCCGCGATGAAGACGGTGGTGACCCTGGCCCGCGCATGGGGCGCCAGTTTATAGATGATGGACTGGTGCGTCACTTGCAAACCCATCACGCCCATGTCCAGCAGCACGATACCGATCAACAGCAGCGCCAGCGAATGGGCGCCGAAGCCGATCAGGGCCCAGCCCGCGATCGAGGCGACGGCCAGCAGCCACGTGGCCTGGCGCGCATAGCCGCGGTCGGCCATGCGGCCCGCCGTGTTGGCGGCAAAGGCGCCCGTGGCGCCGGCCAGGCCGAACAGGCCGATCTGCATTTCCGAATAGTAGTACGGCGCGCCGCTGAGCAGGAAGGTCAGGCCCGTCCAGAACACGCTGAAGGTGCCCAGGCCCAGGCCCGAGAACAGGGCGCGCTGGCGCAGCAACGGTTCCTGGCGGATGATGTCGGCCAGGGAAGCCATCAGCTTGCCGTATTGCAGCGTGCCACGCGGCGCCTCGTTGGGCAGGATGCGGCGCAGCATGACGAGCAGGGCGGCCACGACGATGGCGGCCAGCACGTAGACGGTGCGCCAGCCACCGCTGATCTGCGACACGGTACCGGAGACGGTACGCGCGAGCAAGATGCCCAACAACAAGCCAGTCATGACGGTGCCCACCATGCGGCCCCGGCTGTGGTCGGGCGCATACGAAGCCACCATGGCCGTGACCACCATCAAGGCGCTGGCCGTGATCCCCATCAGGACGCTGGCGATGGCAAAGACGATGATGTTCTGACTGGTAGCGGCCAGCAGCAGGGCACCGATCTTGGCAATCAGCATCCACGTCAGCAACTGGCGGCGGTTCAGTACGTCACTGAGGGGGACCAAAAACACGATGCCCAGCACATAGCCGATCTGCGTGGCCGTGACCAGGTAGCCCGCTTGCGGCACGCTCACGCCAAACGAGGCGGCCAGCATGGACGTGAGCGGCTGCACATAGTACAGGCTGGCGACGAGCACGCCGGCGGACAGGGCGAACAACAGGATGCGGGTGGAGCTCAGCAGGGTGCTGGCGTCGACATTCGATGGTGCGGATTTCATGCGGTACAACTTTCTTGGAATGATGCTTTTGGATCAGCATGATAGCGGGGCTGCGCATTTCTTGCCGGGCGCGGCCGATTTTGTGACTGGACGCGAGCAAAAAAATCCCGGCGATCGTTGCCGACGGCCGGGAAAAGGGTATTTGGGGAAATACCGAGGAAGACAGTGAAGTTACTGCGCGCGCGCCAGCTCCGCATGCACTTGCGCCGTGATTTCATACGAGCGCAGCCGGTGCTGGTGCTCGAAGATCTGCGAGGTGATCATCAGTTCGTCGGCACCCGTTTCGGCGGTGAAGGCGGCCATTTTCGCCTTCACCGTGTCCGGCGCGCCGATGGCCGTGCAGGACAGGACGGAATCGAGCATGGCGCGTTCCTGCGGGCCCAGCTGTTCCAGGTAACCGGGCACGGGCGGTTGCAGACGCGACGGACGGCCCGTGCGCAGGTTGACGAAGGCTTGCTGCATCGACGTGGCGCGCAGGTGCGCCTCGGCATCCGTGTCGGCGGCAAAGACGTTAAAGCCCAGCATCACGTACGGTTTCGTCAATTGCTTCGACGGCTTGAAGTGTTCGCGGTAATAGGCCACGGCTTGCATCATCATTTGCGGCGCGAAGTGCGAGGCGAACGCATACGGCAAGCCCAGGTGGGCGGCCAGCTGGGCGCCGAACAGGCTGGACCCCAGTATCCACACGGGCACGTTCGCGCCCTTGCCGGGCACGGCCAGCACGCGCTGGCGCGGTTCGTCGGACATATAGTCGATCAATTCCAGCACGTCCTGCGGAAACTGTTCCGCGTCGGACTGCAGGTCGCGGCGCAGGGCGCGCGCCGTCGTCTGGTCGGAGCCGGGCGCGCGGCCCAGGCCCAGGTCGATGCGGCCCGGGTGCAGCGCTTCCAGCGTGCCGAACTGTTCCGCGATGACGAGCGGCGAGTGGTTCGGCAGCATCACGCCGCCCGCGCCCACGCGGATGGTCTTGGTGCCGGCCGCCACATGGGCGATGACGACGGCCGTGGCGGCGCTGGCGATACCGGGCATGCCGTGGTGTTCGGCCAGCCAGTAGCGGTTGTAGCCCCAGCGTTCGCCGTGCTGCGCCAGGTCCAGCGTGTTCTTGAACGACTGGCTGGCGTTGCTGCCTTCGGCGATGGGCGCGAGGTCGAGTATGGAAAATGGAATCATGGTAGCGATATCGGGACGTGGTGGAAAATCACAATGGACGATTTGTCTATCCCCTGACGACAACAGGGTCGGCCTTGAAAGCGGCAGGGATGACAGGCTGTGCACATGATAATGCGAATCGGGAATTTGCGTACTGATCGGTAAAAAACTCGTCACGACGGGAAACCGGTGTTGAGCAAACCTGGTCAATATTTGCAGACTGTGGAACTTTTGTTGCCAGTGCCAGTCTTAAGAATTCGTGTCTTAAGAATGCGAAACATCATGTATTGCAAGCAACTTGCCAAGCCCGACGGGCGCCAGCTGACCCTGTACAGCCGGCGTCCCATCGTCGTCGCCGGCGTTGCACCGAGTCCCTTCCCCGAGCCGCAGGAGGCCAATCCGCACTTGCGCTGGCATCCCTTGCGCGGCGAATGGGTGGCGTATGCGGCTTACCGCCAGGGCCGCCCCTTCCTGCCGCCGGCCCGGTACAACCCGCTGGCGCCCACGCGGGATCCCGCGCAGCCGACGGAATTGCCTGCCGGCGACTACGATATCGCCGTCTTCGACAACCGCTTTCCCACCCTGGCGCCGCATGCCCATGATCCGCCCGACTTGACGGTCGCCACGGCGCCCGCCCGCGGCCATTGCGAAGTGGTGGTGTTCGCGCAGGATGCCGGCGCCTCGCTGGGCACGCTGGCGCCCGGCCACATCGCCTTGTTGCTGCAGGTGTGGGGGGAGCGCACGGCACAGCTGGCCAGCCGGCCAGGCATCGCGTACGTGCTGCCGTTCGAGAACCGCGGCGCGGAAGTGGGCGTGACCCTGCACCATCCGCATGGCCAGATCTATGCCTACCCCTTTGTGCCGCCCGTGCCGGCGCGCATGCTGGAGCAGGAACACGCATATTTCGCCAGCCATGGCCAGGCCCTGCTGGTGGACATGGCGCGGCGCGAAGCCGATGGCGGCGCGCGCCTGCTGTACCTGGGACCGGAGGCGATCGCCTTTGTGCCCGCCTGCGCCCGCTATCCGTATGAAGCGTGGGTGATGCCGCTGCAGCAGACGGACAGCTTCGCGGCCTTGTCGGCATTGCAGCGCGACGACCTGGCGCGCGCCCTCAAGACCGTGCTGCTGAAATACGACGGCTTGTGGCAGCGCGCCATGCCTTATCTGATGGCCTGGTACCAGGCGCCGCCGGACGGCCGCGCGCATCCGGAAACGCAGCTGCACGCACAGTTTTATCCGCCGTACCGCACGCGCGAACGGCTCAAATATCTGGCCGGCACCGAGCTGGCCGCCGGCATGTACGCCATGGATGCCCTGCCCGAGGAATCGGCGCGGCAGCTGCAGCAAGTGCGCGTGGCATGGGAAATGGCAGAGGAAATCGCATGAACTGGAATGTCGAACTGGAAATTGCGCACAAACTGGCGCAGATGCGTGGCTGGCTGGAACAGGAAAAGGCCGGCGCGTTGCGCCTGCGCGGCGTGGACTGGTTCGCCTGGGCCACGGCCGGCGCGTCGGGCAGCACCTGCCAGACGGCCGAGTGCGGCTGTGCCGAGGTGCTCGTCACGCGCGATGCGGCCTACATCCTGACCGATGCGGCCGAGGCGCAGCGGCTGCGCCAGGAAGAGGTGCGCGGCTGCTGGACCTGGCAAGTGACGCCGTGGATGCAACCCCGGCTGGCCGAATTGCGCGAGCATTTCGTGCAGCATGCGGCGCAGGGGAGGCCCGTGCTGTGCGACCGGCCCGGCCTGCACGAGCGCTGCCTGCCCGTCGCCCTGCGCGAGGAGCGCCTGCCCTTGCTGGCGCCGGAACAGGCGCGCTACCGCGAAGTGGGGCGGCTGGCCTCCGCTGCCGCCAGCGAGGCGCTGCGCGCCGCGCGGCCCGATTGGAGCGAGCAGGAGCTGGCCGGCGCCTGCGCCCGCGCCCTGTGGTCGCGCGGCCTGCATGCCGTGTACGTGCTGGCGGCCGGCGCCGAGCGCTTCGAGCGCTACCGGCGCGCGCCGCCCGCTGCGTCGCCGCTGGGCGAACGGGCCGTGCTGGCGCTGTGCGCGCAAGGTTTCGGCCTGTGCGCCAGCCTGAGCCGCCAGCGCCGTTTCCGTCCCGCGCGCGACGGCATCGGCGAAGCCGACGCGGCCATCCTGGCGCTCGAAGCGGTGGCGCTCGATGCCTGCGTGGCGGGGCATGCGCTGAGCATGGTGTATCACGCGCTCGATAGCGCCTATGCCTATGCGGGCCAGCCCGATACGGTGCAGGAATTCCGGCAGGGCGGCATCGCCGGCTACCGCGCGCCCGAGGTGGCCGCCGGCGCGCATACGGAAATCGCCCTGAAGGACGGCATGGCCGTGGCCTTCCATCCCAGCCTGCCCGGCAGCATGGTGGAAGACACTTTCCTGCTCAGCGGCGGGCGCCTGCACAACCTGACTTGCGATCCCGACTGGCCGGCGGCAACGGTGCAGGGACGGCGGCGTCCGCTGACCCTGGAAGTGCAATGATCACCCCCGACGCGTATTTCGGCGCCGTCCCCGTGGTGGCGGCCTCGGCGCCCGGACGGGTCAACCTGCTGGGCGAGCATACGGACTACAACGATGGCTACATGCTGCCGTGCGCCACGCCGCAGCGCACGCGGGTGATGCTGGCGCTGGCCGCCGACGGGCACCACCAGTTCTATTCCGCCACCCTTGACGAACTCGTGCGTTTCGAGCGCCAGAGCGCCGCACCGCCCGGCTTTGGCCGCTACCTGGAAGGCTGCATACGCCTGCTCGAGGAGCGCGGCGTCGCGGTGCCGGCCGTGCGCGGCCATATCGATTCGGACGTGCCGCCGGGCGCCGGCCTGTCGAGCAGCGCCGCGCTGGAGATCGCCATGCTGCGCGCGCTGCGCCAGTTGCTGGGACTGCAGATCGATGACGTGTCGCTGGCGCTGATGGGGCAGCAGGCGGAAATCCGCTACGCGCAGGTCAATTGCGGCGTGATGGACCAGATGGCATGCAGCCTGGCCGACGAACATCACATGCTGCTGCTCGACGCACGCACCCTGCGCCATGAGCTGCTGGCGCTGCCCCATGACAGCGAGGTGCTGGTCATCGACAGCGGCGTGCCGCGCACTCTGGCCGGCAGCGCCTACAACGTGCGGCGCGCCGAGTGCGAACACGCGGCGCGCCTGCTGGGCGTGGCGGCACTGCGCGACGTGCGCGAGCCGTCCGTGGTGGAAGGCTTGCCCGAGCCGTACCGCCGCCGCGCGCGCCACGTGGTCAGCGAAAACCTGCGCGTGCTGCAGGCTTGCGGCCAGCATGGTCCCGTGCGCTTCGGCCAGCTGATGGCGCAGTCGCACGCCAGCCTGCGCGACGATTACGAGGTGTCGCTGCCGGTGCTCGATGCGCTGGTGGCGCTGCTGTCGGCACAGTCGGCCGTGTACGGCGCGCGCCTGACGGGCGCCGGTTTTGGCGGCGCTTGCGTGGCCCTGTGCCGCAAGCAATGCGCGGCCAGCGCGGGGCGTACGGTGGTACAGCGCTTTAACGCTTTGGGACGCCACGCACGCATGCTGGTTCCGCTCGACTGAGCATGGTTTGATCCTGCTCATGCATCACCGCCCAAGCCCCATACGGCGGAACTTGCCCCATGCCGCATGCATCCAATTGGCATGCTCGATGACCATCTCTCCCCACCCCATACGGATGACGGCCTGGCCGGTACTGCCCTGCCTGGCGCGGGCGGCTTTGCCTATCCCCGCCCGCAGATGGTGCGCGAGAACTGGCAATCGCTGAACGGCGCCTGGCGTTTCACCTTCGACAATGAACGGCGCTACCGCCTGCCCGACGGCGGCATCGGCTGGACGCACGAGATCATCGTGCCGTTTCCGCCGGAATCGCAGGCCAGCGGCGTGGGCGACCGCGGTTTTCACCGCGTGTGCTGGTATCAGCGCGACTTCCTGCTGCAGCCGGGCGGACCCTGCGTGCTGCTGCATTTCGGCGCCGTCGACTACCATGCCAAGGTCTGGCTGAACGGTCACGTGGTGGCCGAGCATGAGGGAGGCCACACGCCGTTTGTCGCCAACATTAGCCACGCCCTGCTGGCCGACGGGCCGCAGGTGCTGACGGTGCGCGTCGAGGACGATCCGCACGACCTGGCCAAGCCGCGCGGCAAGCAGGACTGGCAACTGCTGCCCCATTCCATCTGGTATCCGCGCACCACGGGCATCTGGCAAAGCGTGTGGATCGAGCGCGTGGCCACCACCTATATCGGCAAGCTGCGCTGGACGCCCGTGTTCGAGGGCTATGAAATCGGCTGCGACGTGTTCGCCATGGGCGAGCTGCACGACGATCTCATCGTGGGCGTGCGCATCTGGCATGGCGACAACCTGCTGGCCGACGACCAGTACAAGCTGATAGAAAACGAAGCGAGCCGCAAGATCGCCCTGTCCGATCCCGGCATTGACGATTCGCGCAACGAACTGCTGTGGAGCCCGGAGCGGCCCATCCTGCTCGATGCCGAAGTCACGCTGCGGCATGGCGACGCCTTGCTCGACACGGTCAGGTCGTACACGGCGCTGCGTTCGGTGGCGATCAACCGCGACCGCTTCATGCTCAATGGCCGGCCGTATCCGCTGCGCCTGGTGCTGGACCAGGGTTACTGGCCCGACACCCTGCTGGCGGCGCCTTCCGATGCGGCCTTGCGGCACGACGTGGAACTGGCCAAGGCCATGGGTTTCAACGGCGTGCGCAAGCACCAGAAGATCGAGGACCCGCGCTACCTGTATTGGGCCGACCGCCTGGGCTTGCTGGTGTGGGAAGAAATGCCGTCCACTTACCGTTTTTCCGGCAAGGCCATCACGCGCATGGTGCGCGAATGGACGGACGTGATCGAACGCGACTACAGCCACCCGTGCATTCTCGTCTGGGTGCCGTTCAACGAATCGTGGGGCGTGCCCAACCTGACGGCCATCCAGGCCCACCGCAACGCCGTCGAGGCGCTGTACCACCTGACGCGCACGCTCGATCCCACGCGGCCCGTGATCGGCAACGACGGCTGGGAAGCGTCGGCCACCGACATCCTCGGCATCCACGATTACGACTGCGATCCGGAACGCCTGCAGGCGCGCTATGCGATCAGCGATTCGGCCCGCACCACCTTGTTCGACCAGCGCCGCCCGGGCGGACGCATCCTCACGCTCGACGGTTTTCCGCACCGGGGCCAGCCCATCGTCCTCACGGAATTTGGCGGCATCGCCTTTGACCGGGAGCAGGGGGAAACCGATACCTGGGGCTATGCGCGCGTGGGGAACGAGGCGGCCTTCCTCGACCTGTACCGGCGCCTGATGACGGTCGTCAATACGGCGCAAATGTTCAGCGGCTTTTGCTACACGCAGTTCGCCGACACGTTCCAGGAAACCAATGGCCTGCTGACGGCGGACCGAACGCCGAAGGCCGCGCTGGAACTGCTCAGCGCGGCCACCCGCAATATCCGGCTCAATTGAACGCAAGCCGGGCCTGACAAGTTTCATCTGGTCCCTACATTAACAGGAGCAGGCATGGCCGATACCGATGGCGCGGCAGCGCCGTTTTTGACTTACTGGCAGGCGGGCTACGAGGGCGCCGACCACGTCACGCACGGCGGCCAGGCGTTGGACATGAACCGCGCCACGGGCCACCTGGACAGGGTGCGCGAAGACTATCTGCTGCTGCGCCAGTTCGGCATCCGCAGCGTGCGCGAAAGCATAGGCTGGCGCCTGGCCGAACGCGATGGCCGTTTCGATTTTTCCTGCATCGAGGAGCGCGCCGCCGTGGCGCGGGAACTGGGGCTGCAGGTCAACTGGACCTTCTGCCACTACGGCTGGCCGCCCGACGTCGACCTGTTCTCGCCGGACTTGCCCGCTACTGCAGGGCGGCGGCGCAGTTTCTCGCGCCCTATGCGGGCAGCAAGCCCGTGTATTCGCCCGTCAACGAAATCTCGTTTACCAGCTGGGGTTTGTCGGTGCACATGTTCCAGTGCCTGAACATGCAGCGGCCGGACGCGGGTCATGAAGGCAAGCGGCAGCTGGTGCGCGCCACCGTGGCCGGCTGCGACGCCATCCGCGCCGTCAGCCCGCATGCGCGTTTCCTGCAATGCGATCCCCTGATCCACGTGATCGCGCCGCCGGGACGGCCGGACTGGGTCGACCAGGCCGCCGCCTGGCGCGCTTCGCAGTTCGAGGCCTGGGATATGCTGTGCGGCCGCCGGGCGCCGGAATTGGGCGGCGCGCCGCGCTACCTGGACTTGATCGGCCTGAACTACTACCACAGCAACCAGTGGGAAAGCGGCAGCAACCTGCGCCTGTGGTGGCACCTGGGCGAGCCGCGCCGCATGCCCCTGTACCAGCTATTGCTGGAAGTGGGGCGGCGCTATGGGCGGCCGCTGCTGCTGGCGGAAACGAGCCACGTGGGCAGCGGGCGCGGCGCCTGGATACGCGACGTGGCCGCCGAGGCGGCGCTGGCCGTCCAGCACGGCGCGGATCTGCGCGGCATCTGCATCTATCCCGTCATCGACCGCCCCGACTGGGACGATGCCAGCCACTGGCACCGCAGCGGCTTGTGGGATGTCAGCCTGGAAGAGGCGGGAGGGGAGCGGCTGCGGCGCATCCTTTCGCCGCCTTACGCGGCGGCACTACGGCAGGCCCAGCGCCTGACCGCACACCTTTGTTCAACGTTTGCCCCGGCGGGGCAGAAAGGAACTGACATGCGAACCATTATCGTCTTTTCACACCTGCGCTGGAATTTCGTGTATCAGCGGCCGCAACAGCTGCTGTCGCGGCTGGCGCAGTTCTACCGCGTGGTCTTCATCGAGGAGCCGGTCTGGCACGACGGGCCGGGCACGCTGGAGCTGTCCACCCCGGCGCCGAACGTGACCGTGTGCCAGCCCCGCACGGCCGTGCGGGCGCCCGGTTTTCACGACGACCAGCTGGCCGTGCTGCAACCGCTGCTGGCCCAGATCACGCCCGCCGACGACCCCATCGTCTGGTTCTATACGCCGATGGCGCTGCCGCTGCTGCCGGCCCTGCACGCGGGCCTGGTGGTGTATGACTGCATGGATGAACTGGCCGCATTCAAAAATGCTCCGCGACAATTACTGCAGCGCGAAACGGCCCTGCTGGCGCGCGCCGAACTGGTGTTCGCGGGCGGCCCCAGCCTGTTCGAGGCGAAACGCACGCGCCATGCGAACGTCCATTGCTTCGCCAGCAGCGTCGATACCGTGCACTTCGAACAGGCGCTGGACCGCCACAACGGCCATCCCGCGCAAGCGGAGATCGGACGTCCCAGGCTGGGCTATTACGGCGTGATCGACGAGCGTTTCGAGCCTGCCCTGGTGGCGGCGCTGGCCGATGCCCATCCCGACTGGCAAATCGTGCTCGTCGGCCCCATCCTCAAGATCGACCCGGCCAGCCTGCCGCAGCGGCAAAATATCCATTACCTGGGCCAGCAGCCGTACCAGGCGCTGCCGCACTTCCTGGCCGGCTGGGACGTGTGCCTGCTGCCCTTCGCCCGGAACGAGGCGACCCGCTTCATCAGTCCTACCAAGGTGCTCGAATACATGGCGGCGCAGTTGCCCATCGTTAGCACCTCGATCACCGACGTGGCCGTGCCGTATGGCGGCATCGTGGCCATCGCCGACACGCCCGATGCCTTTGTTGCCGCCTGCGAGGCGGCGCTGGCCGCGACGCCGGAGCAGCGTGCTGCCATGGCCGCCGGCATGCGCGCCATCGTCGATGCCACCTCCTGGGATGCCACGGTGGAACAGATGCGCCACTTGCTCGACACGACGCCGCCGGCGCAGGGGGCCCGCCAGGCGGCGCCCGCCGTCAACACGGCACAGGCTGCCGCACCGGGCGCCGGCGTCAACCTCCTGCATCCGCCCGGTGCGCCGCAAGCCGTGGCCTGCGCCATCATCGGTGCGGGTCCGACGGGCTTGAGCGCCGCCTATCACCTGGGCGCCGATACCTTGTTGCTGGACAAAAATGCTGTGGTGGGCGGCTGGTGCCGCTCCATCGTCGACCGCGGTTTTACTTTCGACCATGCGGGCCACATCATGTTTTCCAACGATGACTATGTGCTCGACATGTACCGCACCTTGCTGGGCACCAACCTGCACTGGCAAAACCGCGAAGCCTGGGTGTACAGCAAGCAGGTCTACACGCGCTATCCTTTCCAGGGCGCGCTGTACGGCTTGCCGCCGGCCGTCATCAAGGAATGCATCATGGGAGCCATCGAGGCGCGCTACGGCAAGGCGCCTGCCGTGTCGGGCCATGCGGCGGCGGGGGCCTGCGCCGTGGAAGACTGCTGCGCCGACGGCGGCACGGGGCTGGAACAGGCGCACGATGCCGTGGCGGCACCGCCCCAGGCGGGGCTCAATTTCGAGCAGTTCATCCATCAGGTATGGGGCAGCGGCATCGCCCGCCATTTCGCCATTCCCTACAACAAGAAATTATGGACTGTACCGCTGGCCGAGATGGAAACGTCGTGGCTGGGCGGGCGGGTACCGTTGCCGAACCTGGAAGACATCATCGAGGGCGCGCTCGAACCGGTGGCCAGGCCGATGGGCCCGAATGCCCGCTTCGGCTATCCCTTGCGCGGTGGTTTCCAGGCATTGATGTCGGGCTTCCTGCCGCATCTGCAAGGCCAGCTGGAGCTCAACGCCGAGGTGGTGCAGATCCTGCCGCGCCAGCATGTAATCGTGCTGGCCGACGGCCGCCGCTTCCGCTACCAGCACTTGCTGAGCACCATGCCCTTGCCGGAACTGGTGCGCCTGAGCGGCGAGCAGGCGCCGCAGCAGGTACGGGCGGCGGCGCACGCCTTGCGGCATATTTCCGTGCGCTGCGTCAACCTGGGCGTGGCACGTGAAAACATCAGCGAGAAACACTGGATTTACTACCCGGAAGAGACGATATTCCACCGCATTTTCCTGCAAGGTAACGCCAGCCCCCACTGCAATGCGCCGGGCGGCTTTGGCTTGACGTGCGAGATCAGTTATTCGCCCTGGAAACCGTTGCCGCTGGATGGGCAAGCCCTGATCGACCGTTGCATGGCCGATTGCATCGCCGTGGGCTTGCTGCGCGACGACGACCGGCTGCTGGCTGCCAACCAGGTGGACATGCCTTACGCCTATGTCGTGTACGACCACGCGCGGGCCGCCAATGTGGCGCTGGTGAAGGCCTGGCTGGCCACGCAGGATATCGTGCTGGCGGGGCGCTACAGCGAATGGGAATACTACAATTCCGACCATGCCTTCCTGGCCGGGAAAAAAGCGGCGGAACAGATCGCCGGGCTGGCGGCCAGCCGGCGCAAGGTGAGCATGGTGGAATAGGCGCTTGCGCCGGGGGAGCCTGGAACGGCGCTCCCGGCGCAGGATGGATAGGCAAATAGGGAAAAGGCGCAAACAGGGAAAAGGCGCAAATGGGGAAAGGCAGGGAAAGGCGTAGACAAGAAAAGGCAACACGCAACAGGCGCAACACGCAACAGGCAACAGGCAAGGCAGATGAAATTCAACAGGCAAGGCAGATGAAATATCTGCCTTGCCTGTGTCAGCACGCTGGCGGCGCGGTGTCGCGTTGGCGTTCAGCGTCCGGGAACGCCAGCCCCGGACGCTATCGCGCATGGCGACGCGGTATGCCTAGTAGCGCTGCAGCAAGCCGTTGACCACCTTGACGTGATCGCCGATCTGGTAGCTGGGCTGGGAGTTTTGCATGAGGGTTTGTGTGCTGCCGTCGTCCAGGCGCAGGGTGACCCGGTACTGCGTATTGCCCGAGGTGCTGCCCGCTGTGCCGGAACTGCCGGATTGCATGTCGCCGCTGCGCTGATCCATTCCGCGCGGCATTGGCTCGATCGACTGTACCGTGGCAGAGGCGATGCTGACACCCGTCTGGCTGCCGTCCATGTTCATGGCGTTATTGGCCGAGGAGGTACGCGTGTCGGCGCTGCCGGTGCCGGCATTGCTCATCGTGCTGCTGGTGCTGGTGCTGGTCCCGGTCCCGGTTCCGGTCGAAGTGCTGCCCGTCCCGGCCGTATTGCTGTAGCTTTCACCGCTGCGGCCATTCGTACTGCTCATGCCGGTGTTGTTCGGATTCGAATTGCAGGCGGCCAGCGTACACAGCAGGCCGGCCAGCGCCATGGTTTTTTTTGCTCTCATCTTGTTCTCCTCTTGGTCTGACAAAGTGGTAACCCGGTTTTCAGGGTGTGGCGGAGGTCAGCGTCAATGGCGCATGCCAGGCATGGCCGTAACTACTGCTAGTAAGAGAGCAGGGAAGGAAAGATGTTCGATCCTTGTTATTTCACATTGAGATACATCAAGCGCTTCAATTGTCGAGCTTGGTATAAAAGACATTCTTGTGCGAATGTGCACAGCGTCAGCGCTGTCCCGCTGTCCTTCCCGCTGCTTATCTCAGGAGAATAAATGGCTTCCGATTCCACTAGCGTCAAGCTGATCAATGAGTTGGTGATTGCGGTGTATGGTGCGCCGGGCACGGCGAACGATATGCGCGCCCGCCATGCGCTGACCCAGGCCCTGCATGCCTTGACGAGGTTGTCACGGTCGGAGCAGTTGATGGAAATGCGGCGCGATGCGGCGCGCGCGGCGGGAGCGCACGGCCGGCGCGAGATGCACGCGGCCTTGCGCCGCATCGCCGGCCGGGCCGCGGCCGGGCAAGGCCAGTTGCCCCTGGCGCTGAGCGCCGGCGATGGCGCGGCGCCCTGATCAGCCGCGCGCCTTCTTCAGCGCGGCGGCGGCCATGCCGGGCCAGAGGAAGTACAGCGGCAGTACCACGGCCGTGGCGGCCGTGATATCGACCACCCAGTCGCTGACGGCGCCATGGCGGTAAGGCAGGAAACTCTGGATGAATTCGTCCAGCGCGCCCATGGCTGCCACCATCAGCACCGACAGCAGCGCCCGGCGGGCCATGCCGCCGGCCGTGCCGCTGAACAGGATCAGGGCCAGCACGCCATAGCCAAACGAGTGCAGCACGCCGCCCGATGCATATTGGCCCACGTCCGCGCGCACGCCGGGGATGTCGCCGATCAAAATCACCAGCACATACAACAGCAGGGCCGTGCGGTAGCGCAGGCGTTCGTAGCGGTCGGCAAAACAAAGTTCGGACAAGGCTGCAGGCATGATGCGTCAGGATGGGTGGAAAGGCAGTCACAATATCATGGGCGTGGCGTGGCACCGTGTTTTTGCGCAAGAGCTTGCCGGACAGGAAAAAAAAAGGCCCGCGGGGGCGCGGGCCAAAAACCCAAATGAAAGGGTCAAGAGTTGAGAGTTGCTCGGTACTTACCCTGTCGCGCGCCTTGCCGGCGCCCGCCACGGTCATGAAAGGGGAGTGGTGTGCCATGGCGGCACACCTGTCTGTAGTCAGGCATATCGGTTGCCTGTACAGCAGATGAAGCAAGTATAGGGGGCGAAAATGACGGGCTGATGACACGCCGCAACATTTTTTTGCGGCAGACAGAATGAACGGGTAGATTGTGAGAAATGGCAAGAATGGCCATGTTGCAGCAGCAATAGCAAAAAAAAAGCCCGCTGGTGAAAGCGGGCTTAAAACTATTTTCTTGGAGGAGAATAGTGGAGACAGGTGCATTATGCTGCGTCGCACGATATGTGTCTAATGATCTTTTTAGATATGCATTATTCTTTTTTGATATAACTCGCCTGTTTCACTCTTTCACGGCCACCGTGTAGTTGAGCGCCATGCGTCCGCCATCGACATAGATGGTCTGGCCCGTCATGTAGGTGGCGTCGTCGCTGGCCAGGAAGGCGGCGATGCCGGCCACTTCTTCCGGCTCGCCGCAGCGGCCCAGCGGCGTGCGCGACAAAATCGTGTGGCGCGCCTGCGGGCTCGACAGCACCGCCTGCTTGGCCAGTTCCGTCAGGATGGTGCCTGGCCCGATGCCGTTCACGCGCACGCCGTGCGGCGCCAGGTTCAGGGCCATGACCTTGGTCAGCTGGTTGATGGCGCCTTTCGACACCACATACGGCACCTGGTTCGGGATCGCCAGCTCCGCATTCACGCTGGACATATTGATGATGCAGCCGCTGTTGCGCTTGACCATCTCGCGCGCCACGGCCTGGCCGCACAGGAACATCGATTTCAGGTTGATGCGCATGACCCGGTCGAAATCGTCTTCGCAGACGTCGAGGAAATCGGCCGCATGCGTGACGCCCGCATTGTTGACGAGGATATCGATGTGCCCGAACTGCGCCAGGGTTTCTTTCAGCATGGCATCGACGTCCGCTTTCTGGCTGACGTCGGCGCAAAAGAAGCGTGCCTGCGGGCCGAGGGCGGCGGCCGCCTGCGCGCCTTCTTCCTTGATGTCGACCAGCATCACTTGCGCCCCTTCGGCGATCAGGCGGGTGGCGCAAGCCAGGCCGATGCCTTGCGTGGCGCCCGTGACGATGGCGGTTTTATTGACTAATTTCATGTGTGCTCCTCGGCGGGTGGGGGCGCCGCCATGCTGCGGGGCCATGGCGGATTGTAATCCCTGGGCAGGAATCAGAGGAGGATGGGTTCGTTCGGCAACTGGTTGCCGCGCGTCCCATTGGCGGGGAAGTGGCTTTGCAGCAAGGTATTCAGCTGCTGCAAGGCATCGAGCGTGCTGTCGTGGTAATTGCCGTCCTTGAACCCTTTGGTCATGGTGCGGCACACGGCTTCCCACTGCTCCGGCGTCACGCGCCGGCCCACGTTGCGGTCGGCCACGATATCGACCTGGTGTTCGGCCAGGTTGATATAGATCAGCACGCCAACATTGTCTTCCGTATCCCACACGCCATATTGGGCGAACAGTTCGCGCGCCCGCTCGCGGTTGCTCACGCCGTGATAGGCCATGCCCGGCGTCAGGGCCGCTTCGACGATCAGGCGCACTTCGGCCCGGTGCATCGTTTCACCATCGGCAATCGCCGTTTCGATGGCTTTCAGGGTGCGCTCAGGAAAGGCTTGGCGCGCCGTCGCCGGCGTGCCCCGCAAATGTTTCAGGGCCCGTCCGCAGCGCTGTCCGAATGTCAGTTGTTTCGTCATTACCAATCTCCCGAGGCGCCGCCGCCGTCAAAACCGCCGCCGCCGCCACCGAAACCACCGCCGCCACCGCCACCGCCAAAACCACCGCCACCGCCGCCGAAGCCGCCACCGCGGTTGTTCAGCGCCTGGCTCAAGATGCTGCCCAGCACGACGCCCGTGGCGCCGCTGGACCAGTTGCTGCCGCGCTGCAGCCGGTTCGGCCCGCCGCGCGAGCGGAACACGGTCACGAGCACAAGAAAGCCGAAGAACAGCAGCGGCAGCCAGAAGGTCATGCCGCCCGCTTCCACGGTCGCCGGGGCCTGTTTTTGCGCCGGTGCGGGGAATTGCTCCTGGTTCAGCAGGGTAGCGATGGCGCCAATGCCGGCCACCAGGCCGCCGTAATAGTCGTTTTGCTTGAAATGGGGGGCGATGACGTCTTGCAGGATGCGTTTCGATTGCGCATCGGTCAGCACGCCCTGCACGCCACGGCCCGCCTCGATGCGCAGGCGGCGCAAGGACGATGGGTTGTCCTTCGCCACCATCAGCAGCACGCCGTCATCGACGCCCTTGCGGCCCAGCTTCCAGGCATCCGTCACGCGGATGCTGTATTGCTCGATGGCTTCCGGTTCCGTGCTCTTGACCAGCAGCACGGCGATCTGGCTGCCCGTCTTGGCTTCGTAGTCGGCCAGCACGCCTTCCAGCGCCGCTTTCTGCTTGTCATCGAGCATGCCGGCGTTGTCCGTCACTCGCGCGGCCAGCGGCGGCACGGGCTGCAAGCCCTGCGCGCTGGCGGGCAAGGCTGTCCACAGCAGCAGCGCCGTCGCCAGCGCCGCCAGATAAGACCAGGCTTTCATCTTATTTGCCGAAGTTGACGGTCGGCGCGGTCGAAATGGCTTTTTCGTTTTCCACCGTGAACGAAGGCTTGACCTTGTAGCCGAAGATCATCGCCGTCAGGTTGTTCGGGAAGCTGCGCGCATGCACGTTGTAATCTTGCACGGCGGCGATGTAACGCTGGCGCGCCACGGTGATGCGGTTTTCCGTGCCTTCCAGCTGCGACTGCAGGTCGCGGAAGCTGGTGTCGGCTTTCAGATCAGGATATTTCTCGGACACCACCATCAGGCGCGACAGGGCCGACGACAGCTGCCCCTGCACCTGCTGGAATTTTTCGAAGGCGGCCGGGTCGTTCAGCACTTCGGGCGTGATCTGGAAACTGGTGGCGGCGGCGCGCGCCTTGGTCACCGCTTCCAGGGTTTCGCGCTCGTGCGTGGCATAGCCCTTGACGGTGTTGACCAGGTTGGGGATCAGGTCGGCGCGGCGCTGGTACTGGTTGACTACTTCGCCCCAGGCGGCCTTGGTGGCTTCGTCCTTGCTCTGGAAGTCGTTGTAGCCGCAGCCCGTCAGGATGCCGGCCAGGACGGTGACGCTCAGGGCCAGGCGCAGCCATTTGGTGAATTGATTGGTGATTTGCATGATGGGTTCCGTGCAGAGTAAAGGAGGTGGGGCAAATATACCTGAAACGGCCCGCCATGTCGGTTTAATAAGCGCCGGCCGCCGCCTCAGCCTGCCTTCCCTGGCCAGCGCCGCGTTACAATACGGGGTTTGCAACTGAATATAGAGAAGGTGTGCCGTGAATTTCATCAATAAATTATCCGCCGCATGGACGGCCAATAATTCCCTGCTGTGCGTGGGACTGGACCCCGACCTGGCGAAACTGCCGGCGGACCTGCGCGACTTGCCCGATGGAATCACCACCTTTTGCACGCGCATCATCGATGCCACGGCCGACCTGGCCTGCGCCTTCAAGCCGCAGATCGCCTATTTTGCCGCGCTGGGCGCGGAAAAGCAGCTGGAAGACATCTGCCGCTACGTGCGCGAAAATTACCCGCACATCCCGCTGATCCTCGACGCGAAACGGGGCGACATCGGCGCCACAGCCACGCAATACGCGCGCGAAGCGTTCGAACGCTACGGCGCTGACGCCGTCACCGTGAACCCCTACATGGGCGAGGACTCGCTCGATCCCTACCTGGCGTGGAAAGACCGCGGCGTGATCATCCTGTGCCGCACTTCGAACCCGGGCGGCTCGGACCTGCAATTCCTCGACACGGACGGCGAACCGCTGTACCAGCGCGTGGCGCGCCTGGTGGCCGAGAAATGGAACAAGAATGGCCAGTGCGCGCTCGTCGTCGGCGCCACCTTCCCTGAAGAGCTGGCGCAAGTGCGCGCCATCGTGGGCGACATGCCGCTGCTGGTGCCCGGCATCGGCGCCCAGGGCGGCGACATCGCCGCCACCGTCGGCGCTGGCCAGACGGCGAACGGCATGGGCATGATGATCAGCTCCTCGCGCGCCATCATCTACGCCACGCCGCAGGACGGCGAAGACTGGGCCGACGCGGCGCGCCGCGTGGCGATCGAAACGCGCGATGCGATCAATCAACACCGCGCAGCGTAGGTCGGATTAGCGGCGACGCCGCGTAATCCGACACTACCACGCTCGGGCCAACAATGTTGTCGGATTACGCTCTACGAGCTAATCCGACCTACGGCCGTATTGGTGGTTCAATGAGTAGGTCGGATTAGCGGCGTAGCCGCGTAATCCGACAATATCGGTAACGTCAACAATGTTGTCGGATTAGCGGGGCCTTGCCCCGCTAATCCGACCTACCCGGCTGGGCCGACGCGGCGCGCCGCGTGGCGATCGAAACGCGCGATGCGATCAATCAACACCGCGCAGCGTAGGTCGGATTAGCGGCGACGCCGCGTAATCCGACACCACCACGCTCGGGCCAACAATGTTGTCGGATTACGCTCTACGAGCTAATCCGACCTACGGCTAATCCGACCTACCCGGCCTGGTCCTTCAGTCGCGCATGGGCGCCACCATCTCCGCGTAATCGTACAGCTCGCCCAGAATCTCTTCCCCCCGCTCATCGACCGACTCCGACAGCACGTCGATTTCCGTAAACAGCATCTCGATGGTGCGGGCGCCGCCGTCGCCGTCGAATAATCGGGCGGCGCGGTGCTGTTCCCAGCGCAGGCTTTCCGCCTCGCTCAGGGTTTGCGGGAAATTGCGGGCACGGTAGCGGAACAGCAATTCCTGCAGGCGCTCGTCGGCAAACGAGGGGCGGGCCGTGGCCAGCTTGGCCGGCGTTTCGCGGCGCAAGGA
Source organism: Janthinobacterium sp. HH106 (assembly GCF_001758725.1). Classification (NCBI taxonomy): domain Bacteria; kingdom Pseudomonadati; phylum Pseudomonadota; class Betaproteobacteria; order Burkholderiales; family Oxalobacteraceae; genus Janthinobacterium; species Janthinobacterium sp. HH106. The sequence continues at coordinate 46,401 of NZ_LRIC01000003.1, forward strand.
TTCGAGCAGGCGGCGGTCGTCGTTGCTGACGAAACCGTTGTACAAATCCTCATCCACGTCCAGCGCGGCAGCCGCACCCGGGCGCTGGAACACTTCGGCCCAGATGGCGTCCATGTTCGGCGCCGCGGCGGCCAGCTGGGCGTTGATCTTCGCCGCATCCACGTCGATGCCCCATTGCGCGGCCATGGCCGGCGACAAGGTCTTTAAATTGCCGACCAGCATGGGCGACTTGTTCAGGTGCACGCTTTTCACGGGCAGGCGCGTCATCCCTTCGGGCATGGCTTCCTTGCGCGTGAACAAACGCGTGCGGATGGTGTCGGCGTCCAGTTCGAACAGTTCGCGCGGGTCGTAGGCGCAATCCCAGACGAGGATCTCGTTCTTGTTGCTCGGGTGCGTGGCCAGCGGCCAGACGACGCCCAGGCAACCGCGTTCGGCCGGGAACATGCCCGACACGTGCAGGAAAGGCTGGCGCTCGCCGGCGGCCAGGTGCATGCCCATTTCGCTGGCGACCCGGTCCTTCTTGTGCAGGGCCAGGCAGAATTCGAACAGTTTCGGCTGCTTTTCGCGGATCAATCGCGCCAGGGCGATGGTGGCGCGCACGTCGGACAGCGCATCATGCGCCGCTTCGTGGACGAGGCCATTGGCCTTGCTCAAGTGTTCCAGTTTGAAACTGGTCTGGCCATCGTCGCGCTTCGGCCATTGAATACCTTCCGGGCGCAGCGCGTGCGTCATGCGCACCACGTCGAGGATGTCCCAGCGGCCGCAATGGTTCTTCCATTCGCGCGCATACGGGTCGATCAGGTTGCGCCAGAACAGGAAGCGCGTGACTTCATCGTCGAAACGGATGGTGTTGTAGCCGACGCCGATGGTGCCCGGTTCCGAAAAGGCCGCTTCGATGGTGGCGGCGAACTGGTGTTCGGGCACGCCCAGCTGCAGACATTGCTGCGGCGTGATGCCCGTGATCAGGCACGATTGCGGATCGGGCAGGAAATCATTTGCAGGCTGGCAATACAGCATGATCGGTTCGCCGATCTCGTTGAGTTCGGCATCCGTGCGGATCGCGGCGAACTGGGCCGGACGGTCGCGGCGCGGCTGGGCGCCAAAGGTTTCGTAGTCGTGCCAAAGAAAGGTCTGGTTAGTCATTGATGGTCGTAACTTAATGTTGCTGAATGGGTTATCCGGGCCGCTAAAAACTAGCCGCCGCTTCAGTTTTCTGAAAACCTGCCGATACTACACGAGAGGATGGTCATCATCGCGTTTCCCGCATGGTGGCATACATTGTCCGTTCAAGGAGGTCTATCGTGTCAATTCCCATCGCCGCAGGCGGCAATTCCACCCCTTCCGTGACTTCCGTCAGTCCGGGCGTTGCCGGCAAGGACGATAAAGTCCAGCAAAAGGACGGCGTCAACGCTGAAATGAGCGTGAATGACCGCAGCAAGCTGCAATTGAACGCGTCCATCATGCAGGCGTCGCTGAACGTGTCCATCGGTTCCGAGAACGAACCGCTGGCGCTGCTGTACAAGACGGCCATCACCAACATCAATGAAGCGCTGAAAGGCCAGTATGGCGACGATGCGATCCAGAACGCGGCGTCGCAGGACAACAGCGCCGAAGCGACGGCGAGCCGCATCGTCTCGCTGTCGACGGGGTTTTTTGACGCGTTCAAGAAACAGAACCCAGGCATGGATGACGATACGGCGCTGACCAAGTTCATGGACACCATCAGCGGCGGCATGGAAAAAGGCTTCAAGGAAGCGCGCGACATCCTGGGCGGCTTGAAAGTGCTGAACGGCGATATCGCCGGCAATATCGACAAGACGTATGAGCTGGTGCAGAAGGGCTATGCGGATTTCATTGCCGCGCACAGCAGCAAGAAGGATGATGCGGCCAAGCCGGATGCTGCCAAGCCGGCCGACAGCAAGGCTGCCTGAGCTACAGCATGACCTGGTTGCGGCCGCCGGCCTTCGCACGATACAAAGCTGCGTCGGCCGCCGCGATCAGCGCTTCGTCGTCCTGTCCGGCCGCCAGGCTGGCCACGCCGAAGGAACCCGTGATGTGCGGCAGCGCGCTGCGCATATCGGCGAAGATGACGGCTTGCTGCATGCGTTCGCACAAGCGTTCGGCGACCCGCAAGGCCACGTTTTCGCTGGTATCGGGCAAGATCACCATCATTTCCTCGCCACCATAGCGCACGGCAAAATCCGTGGGCCGCAGGGCCGCGCCCAGCACTTGCGCGGCAATGCGCAGCGCCTGGTCGCCCGCCTGGTGGCCGTGCGTGTCGTTGAAACGCTTGAAATGGTCGAGGTCTATCATCACCAGCGACATCGGCGAGCCGCTGGCGTGGGCCGTGACTATCATGGTCGGCAATAAATCGGTGAGCCAGGCGCGGTTGTACAAGCCCGTCAGGCTGTCGACCATCGACATCTGGCGGTAGAACTCGCCCAGCTTCTGCCGGCGGCGCAGCAGGGCGTTGGCGGCGCGGATGCGGAAAGACAGCAGCCGCAGCAGGTTGCGTGCCAGGCCGTTCGATTGTTCGATCAATTCCCAGACGACGGCCGCGTCGATCACCAGCAAGTCAGTTTCTTCCAGGGCGGAAATGGCGGCCAGGTTGCTCGCTTCATCGAGCACCGATTGTTCGCCCACGCTTTCGCCGGGCAAGACCTTGCTGACGGTGCCGTCATCCATGCCCGTGTGGATGTCGGCGGCCACAGCCAGCGAACCGCGCAGGACGATATACAGGCTGGTGCCCTGTGTGTCGGCAATGGCTTCGCCCGCTTCGAGGCGCATGACGGGGCAGGGCGCCAGCATGGCGGCCGTCTGGCTATCCGCCCCATCGCGAAATAGCTGTAAATCGCCGATGTTGCAGCCTGAAGCGCCGAAGTTGCCGATCTGTTCCACAATCACACTTTCAAAAAGCCGGCACGCGCGAGCAGGGAGCCGGTAGCTTCATGATAGCGTAAAGCGGCCTTGGCTGTAACGGCAAAGGCTTGCTTGGTGTCACTTTCTGTGGGAAATACGACAATTATTTCATTGCCGTGTTAATAAGTTGAAATGCTTGCTGTTCTACTATGGATGTTGTCGCGCAGGAAGGTGGCTCCAGATGTGCAAAGGCAGCCTTGAACGGCTGCCTCAGTCTCTGGAAATCCTGCAGGAGGGGAGTTACTCGGCGGTTTCTTCCGCTTCGGCCGTATCGATCACGGCATTCTTGCCGGTGGCGTGGCGCTTGCTGTCTTGCAGGCGGCCCAGGGCGCTATCGATGGCGCGTTTCAGTTTGTCGGTGGCGCCGGCAACGGATTGATGCACGGTGGCGTTCTGTTCGGTCACGGCAATCGGTTGATAGCCAGCAACGCGTGCTTCCATGACGCAGCGGATATCGTCGGCGCCGCCTTTCGGGCCATTCGTGTCGCTGATATGGACTTCGATGCGGGTCAGGTTGTCGCGGAAGCGGCTCAGTGCGCTTTCAAGTACGGATTGCACATGTTCGTTCAGTCCAGCGGTGTTGGCGATGGTGCTGTCGGTATGAATATTGATTTGCATATGCTTACTCCTGTCAATTCAAAAAAAACCCATCTCAGGCGTGCTGCGGCCTGGTTGCTGCCTCATGCACATGACGTCTGTGCATGGAACTTATCTTACTCCTCTTTCCAGTATTTCAAGAGGGTGCGCACGATTAATATGAGCTTAACCCTACACCCAGGTCAAGTTTCCTCGCGGAATCTTTTCAAGCCGGCGCCAGCTTTATCCATTGATGAGGCCGGCCGCGATATTGATCGACAGCCCCAGCACGACCAGGTTGAAGAAAAAGCTCAGCACGGATTGTCCCAGCACGATCTGCCGCATCAGCCGCGTCTGTACTGAAACGTCCGACGTTTGCACGGCCACGGCGATGGTGAAGGCGAAATACAGAAAATCCCAGTAATCGGGGTTTTGCTCGTCGTCGGGAAACTTCAGGGGGCGTACTGCGGGGTCGGCCTGGTAATACAGGTGGGCATAGTGGAAGCAGAACAGGGTGCCGACGAGGAACCAGGAACCGACCAGTGTCAGGATCGTCAAGCCGTAATGCAGCGCGCGCTCGTCGGGCGCCATGTCTTTCATCGAAGACAGTTGCGAGACGATGGCCACCAGGCTCATCACGGATGCGACGGACAGGGCCGACAGCACCGTGGTGGCCCGCTCATCCTGGCGCGCCGCCATCACCTTGACCTTGTGATGGTTGGCGCGCATCATCATCCAGGCCATCGTCGCCAGGTAGAACCAGACGGCGACATTCCACGCCGTCAGCAAACGCGTCATCTGTTGCCAGGAAGAGGGCAACAGCAGGCCGACCGCCACGCCGATGGCCGTGGCCATGCTCAGGTGGGGGCGGCTGCGGATGAAGCCGTGCAAGGGAAGCGTGATTTTCATGGTGCAAGTTCGTCAGTGGCAATAGCGCATCTTAGCCTTTAGTTTGCGGTCGCGGTGGGCGTCCTGGCGGCCGCTTCCTTTTCGTGGTGGGGGAAGCGGTCCATGCGCGACAGCACGGGGAACAGCACGGCCCACACGCCCGTCACGGCCAGGGTGGCGGCGCCCCCGAAGAGCACGGCGCGCGCCAGGCCGAACCAGCCGGCCGTCAAGCCCGATTCGAATTCGCCCAGCTCGTTCGAGGCGCCGATGAAGACGGCGTTGACGGCGCTGACACGGCCGCGAATCTCGTCCGGCGTCTCGAACTGCACCAGCAGGTGGCGAATGTAGACGCTGACCATGTCGCCGGCGCCCATCAGGAACAGCGCCGCCAGGGCCAGCGGGAAATAGCTGGTGCTGCCCAGCACCAGGGTGCCCAGGCCGAAGACGGCCACACCGCCGAACATCCAGGCGCCCACCCGGCGCGTGATGGGAAAGAGGGCCAGCGCGATCGAGCACAGGGCGGCGCCGGCGCCGGGCGCCGTGCGCAGCAGGCCCAGTCCGCTGGGGCCGATATGCAGCACGTCGTGCGCGAGCGCCGGCAGCAGGGCCGTGGCGCCGCCGAACAGCACGGCGAACAGGTCGAGCGAAATGGCGCCCAGCACGATGGGTTTCGACCAGACGAAGCGCAAGCCTTCGAGCAAGGTATGCCAGCTGACGGGCTCGCGCTTGACCACTTGCGGCGCCGGCGTGGTGGCGCGCATCAGCAGCACGGACAGCACCAGCAAGGCCGACGAGATCAGATACACGACCTTGGGGCCGAAGTAATACAGCAGGCCGCCCAAGGTCGGTCCCAGGATGATGGCCACGTGCGAGCTCGACGAACTGAGTGCGAGGGCGCGGCTGAAGTGTTGCGTGGGCACCATGTTGACCAGCACGGCTTGCGTGGCCGGCATCATGAAGGCGCGCGCGCTGCCGAACAGCACCAGCACGGCGAACACGGGCCAGACGATGGAAATATTGCTTAACGTAAACGCCAGCAGGGCCAGCGCGCAGGCGAGCTGCGCCGTCAGGCACCAGGCGATGATGTTGCGGCGGTTGTAGCGGTCGGCCACGTGGCCGGCCGGCAAAATCAAGACGAGGAAGGGGGCGAACTGCGCCAGGCCGATCAGGCCCAGGTCGAACAGGCTGCCCGTGATCTGGTACACCTGCCAGCCGATGGCCACGCTTTGCATCTGCACGGCCACCGTGCCCAGCACGCGGGCGGACAGGTAACAGGCGAAGTTGCGGTGACGCAGGATACTGAAGCCGTTGCCGGCGGAAGCGAGAGACATGACATTTCCAGGAAACAGCGGGATGGGGCGGATGACGGCAGCGGATGCCGCGCCAGCAGCACCCCGCTGTCTGGATGCTTACTTGGCCAGGTCGGCTTCCGTGGTGAACGCGTCGGCGTAGAACTCGTCGGCTGGCAGCCGGCACAATTGCACGAAATCGCGGTGGGCCGCATCGACCATCACGGGCGCGCCGCAGGCATACACCTGATACGCGGACATGTCGGGCAAGTCGGCGATGACGGCCTGGTGCACGAAGCCCGTGCGGCCGCGCCATTCGTCTTCCGGCAAGGCTTCCGAGACGACGGGCACATAGGTGAACTGCGGCAAGTCGGCGGCCCACTGGCGGCACAGCGCGTCCATGTACAGGTCGTGCGGACGGCGGCCGCCCCAGTACAGGGTGATCGGGCGCGTGGAGCGCTCGCTGATCATGTGCTCGACGATGGCTTTCAGCGGGGCAAAGCCCGTGCCCGAGGCCAGCAGCACGACGGGCTTGTCGGAGTCTTCGCGCAGGAAGAAGGTGCCCATCGGGCCTTCGAAGCGCAGGATGTCGCGCTCCTTCATCGTGCCGAACACCTGGTCGGTGAACAGGCCGCCCGGCAGGTGGCGGATGTGCAGGGTTACGGGACCGCCTTCGGCGGGTGCGCTGGCCATGCTGTAGCTGCGGCGTTTGTTGTCACGCAGCATGATTTCGATATACTGTCCGGCGCGGTAGTTGAGGCGCTCGCTGGCCGGCAACTGCAGGGTCAGCACGACGACGTCGGGGGCGACCTTCTCGATGGTGGTCACGCGCGACGGCATTTTCTTGATCGGGTAGTCGCTGCTGCCCGCCACTTCGCGCGCTTCGATGACGAGGTCGGCTTCCGTGGTGGCGCAGCAGAACAGGGAAAAGCCGGCAGCTTCCTCTTCCGGCGTCAGGGCGCGCTGCTGGTGCGCCTTGTGCTGGACGGTGCCGGCAAGCACTTTGCCCTTGCACGAGCCGCAGGCGCCATTTTTACAGCCATACGGCAAGCCCACGCCGGCGCGTATCGCCGCCGCCAGCACGGTTTCGTCCGCTTCGCAGCTGAACTGGTGGCCGCTGGGCTGAACAGTAACTTGAAAAGTCATACAATCCTTGAGATGAAAAATATGTTAATGCACTCTTTGCGCAAGCCGGTGGGCCTGCCGCGCCTGCTGATCCTCGGTTGCGGCGACGTCGGCATGCGGCTGCTGCCCCTGCTGCGCGCGCGTTTTCGCGTCTTTGCCGTCACCAGCCAGCCGGCCCGCTGCGCGCAGCTGCGCGCGGCCGGCGCCGTGCCCATCGTGGCCAATCTCGACGACCGCGCCAGCCTGAAACGGCTGGCGGGACTGGCGCCGTACGTGGTGCACCTGGCGCCGCCCCTGTCGTCGGGCTTGCTGGACCGGCGCACGCGCAATCTGGCCGCCATTTTACCCGAGCATGCCCGCATGGTGTATGTGAGTACCAGCGGCGTGTACGGCGATTGCGGCGGCGCCTGGGTCGATGAAACGCGGCCTGTGGCGCCCGCCAATGCGCGCGCGAAGCGGCGCGTCGACGCCGAACAGGTCTTGCGTGGCTGGGGCGCGCGCCGCGGCGCCACGGTGGCCATCCTGCGCGTGCCGGGCATCTATGCGGAAGACCGCCTGCCCCTGAAACGTTTGCGCGAAGGCACGCCGGCCCTGGCCGCGGATGACGACGTGTACACCAACCATATCCATGCCGATGACCTGGCGCGCATCATCGAACGGGCCTTGTGGCATGGCAAGCCGGGACGCGTGTATCACGCCAGCGATGACAGCGAACTCAAAATGGCCGAGTATTTCGATGCCGTGGCCGATACGTTTGGGCTGCCGCGCCCGCCGCGCCTGCCCCGTGCCGAGCTGCGGCAAGTGGTCACGCCGATGCTGCTGTCGTTCATGTCCGAATCGCGCCGCCTGCACAATACGCGCATCAAGCGCGAGCTGGGCGTGCGCCTGCGCTACGCGCGCGTGGCCGATGCCTTGCAGGCGCTGGCAGCCGGCGGGGGCCGCATCGGGTAAAATGGCCGGTTATCTGCGCACTTTGCTGGGCCGGCGCGCAGCGCGCCGTTCCCGCGTTGCGCCACTCACTTAAGGAAGACAGCATGAGCACCCTCACTTACGAAGCATACCTGGACGAGGTCACCACCGTCCTGACGGAATTGTACGACCTCGATGACGATGCCGCCATCAAGCTGGTCGTGGCGGCGCAGGACGCCGAATTTTTTGTCCCGCACGATGCGCATGAGGAAATGCGTACCGTGGAGCAAGCCAAGAAAGATGCGGTCGCCCTGTTCGAGCGCAAGCAGAACCGTCAGCAAACGCAGGAAAAACAACAACAGCGCGTGCGTCAGCAAAAGAAATAAAAATGGCGTGCTGTGCCTCTGGCCGTCAGGTCGCGGGGCAGCAAGGGCTGCGGCGCAACGCCGGGACCGTGCCATTTGATGCAGCGCAAACGTGTCATGGCGCGCTGGCGATATGGTGAGCAATGTCGTCACGCGTCCGGGCTCTTGTGGCGGGCTCGGCATCTACAATTAGCGCGACGCTGTTTCCCGTCAGCAGGAGCGAGCCATGCGAGCTACGAGTCACCCCAGCAAGGAGCAGGTCCGCGCGTATATGCGCCGGCGCGAACGTGCGCTGCAACCGCCGCCGCCGCCCGATGAAATTCGCCGGCAACTGGCCTGGTGCCGCATCGACGATTTTTCATGCAACTGCCTTTTGGCCACCCCGGCCGGCGTGGCCGCGCAAGGCTGGCATTTATCGACGGAAATCGCTCGCCTGGGCGCCCTCATGGCGATTGCCTGGCTCATGCGCAGCGGCGTTCCTCATTGTAAAAATTGATGACTTGCAGCAAATTTTTCCGATTTGGGTTATCCTCTAGCACATTCCAAGTGCGTCAATTCTCTTCAATTATCACAATTTTGCTTTAAGTTACGCAAAAATCAACAATAGCGTGTATTATATTGTTTGTGGCGTAAAAGCCGCATAAGTGATGGCGCTTTTTAGTGTGTTTACCCTGAATTATAGCGAAAGAGGCATTCGGCTTCTTTTTGCTCTAATACAACAAGTACGGATTTTTGATCATGTCTCTCAAACAAATTACTTCTTTGCCTACCTACAACCCGAATCGCGTCCTCGATGCGATCATCGACAAGCTGCAACTGAAAAACGATGCCGCCTTGTCGCGAGCTCTGGAAGTGGCGCCACCTGTTATCAGCAAGATTCGTCACAACACCTTGCCGATCGGCGCCACGATCCTCATCCGCATGCATGAAATCAGCGATTTCAGCATTCGTGAACTGCGCGAGTTGATGGCTGCCTAAGAGCGCCTGACAGACGGCAAACTGAGAGGTGCCGTCTGGGTAAGTCAGGCTTGCCGCGTGCGGCAGCCACATCTGTTTTCCGCCGTTCTATTGCGGGTCGCGGTTCAGTACCGGACGATCGACATAGAAGCGCCCCATTTCCAGGCCAGTCGAAGACGATTTGACCACCGCTGCGGTCAGAGAGGCCGGCGCGCTGGAAAACGCGGTGCTGGCAGCGCCCGTCGCGCGGCCCGAATACGCCGTCGCCTGCACGGCCGCACTGGAAAACGCCGTCTGCACGGCCCGGCCCGAGTAAGCGGTGGCCTGTACCGCGGCACTGGAAAATGCTGTTTGTACCGCGCGTCCCGAATACGCTGCCTGTACCGCACGTCCCGAATACGCCGCCTGTACGGCGCGCCCCGAATACGCCGTTTCTGCGCGGATGTAATCTTCCCCGAACGTCTGCTCATACAACTGCTTCATGCGCTCGCCCACGCGATGGTGCGCCGCTTCGTCGTCTTCGCCGCGCAAGCCGATGTACGGAAAGTGATGGAGGAAGTAACCGAACACCTGCTCGCAGTCCGCCGCATATTTCAGGGTGTCGAGGATGTGGTAGTGCCAGAAAGTATCGACATCCATCAGTGGCGCCGTTTCTTCCTCCGGAAACTGTTTCATCAGGATCAGGAAGCGGCGGTATTCGAATTCCACGGCATTTGCCTTTTCCAGGCTCCATCCTTCGCCTGACTCCCGGTGCATCAGCTTGACCTTGATCGCGTCCAAATTCAAATCGGCAATTGCTTTGAAACTGTCGTTCGTATCCATGAATGTCCTTTTGTAAAGAGCGTTGTGGGAAATACGGTGAAACAAGGGAAGGCGGCGGGTGTGTACTCCTGGCAAGTAGTCGAGGAATGCCTGCCCATGGCGGGCGGGCGCTGAGTTGTTCAACATCAATATTGCATCTAATTACGAAATATGCAAGCTGAGCTTGCTTCATGCGGGCGGGCGCCGATCAACTGCTGGCCCGGCTTTCTTCCTGGTAGGGAAACGCGGTGGCGTCCGCGCCCAGCGGCACGCTCACGTGTACGCTCATGCCGGCGCCGGGGCTGCTTTCGATGTAGAAAGTGCCGCCTAGCAACTTGATGCGTTCCTCGATGCCCACCAGGCCAAACGAGCCCAGCTTGTTGCGCCCGTCGATGGCCGCGCCCACGCCGTTGTCGCTGATGCTCATCGATACCGTATCGCGGCACTTTTCCAGCTTGACCTGCACGCGGCTGGCATTCGCATGCTGGGAAATATTGCTGAGCGACTCTTGCAGGATACGGAACAGGGCCGTCGCGCACTGGTCGCTGAGGCAAATGTCGCCATGGCTTTCATGCACTTCGCAGGCGATGCCCGTGCGCTGGCGAAATTGCGCCACCTGCCATTCGACGGCCGCATTCACGCCCAGGTCCAGCACGGTAGGGCGCAAGTCGTTGATGATCTGTCGCACGCTCTTGATGGTGGCGTCGATCTGCTCCAGGGTCGAGCGGGCGCGCGCGTTCAGGCGCGGGTGGCGGCGCTGCGTGCGCGAGGCCAGCATGTCCGCATCGATGCGCAGCACCAGCAGGTTTTGTCCCAGGTCGTCGTGGATTTCGCGCGCGATGCGCTTGCGCTCTTCTTCCTTGATCTGGTCGGCGTGGGCCGCCAGCCGGCGCAGTTTCTGGTGCGACAGCTGCAGGCGGATCTGGCTGGCGCGCAATTCCTCCGTCATGCCCGTCGCCATCTGGATGGCGCGCCGGCGCGACGACGCCAGCGTGTGGAACAGCATGTACAGCAGCATGGCGCTGGCAAAGCCGATCAGCAGGGCCAGCCATGGCAAGAAGGCGTCGAAGCGCGTATACAGGTCGCTCTTGCGCACGCTGAACAGCGCTTGCCAGACGCGGCCATTGTGTTCAATCAGCATCGTGCTGCTCAGGTAGCGGCCCGAACTGCCGGGCAGCCACCACGGCGCATGCATGCCCGCCGTCGTGCTGTCGAAGATGGGACGCATGTCGTGCGGCAAGTTCAGTGCTTCGCGCGCCTGGGGGCCGATATCGAACAGGGTCAGGCGCACGTTACGCACCGGCATGTCGGCCAGCGCGCTGCGCATCATTGTCACCAGGTCGTAGCCGATGCCGACGGAACCCTGGTAAGCGGCGCGCCGCTGCTCCACCGTATCGACCGGCATGCCGTAGCGGTACACGGGCAGGCGCATGGCCATGCCTGTCAATTGGGGCCGGCCTTCCATCGGCACGGGCACGCCGGAATTGCTGACCTGCCCGGAATCGCGCGACTGCGCCAGCATTTCCGCGATCAGGGGGCGCGCGGCGATGTCATTGCCATACTTTTCCGGGGCGCTGGCAATCGGCTCGATGTACACCAGCACGGAATAACGGGCGCGCGGGGCGGGTGGATGGATGGCAAACGCCGGATAGCCGTCGCGCCCGGGCGGATAGTCGCGCTGCATGGCCGCTTCGAAGGCGCTGCGCTGCGCGTCGTCGAGTTCCTGGCTGTAATTGAGATTCATCACGCCCGGGTAGTTCTGTTGCAGGGCAATGTTTGCCACATAGCGGTGGAATTGCTCCCGGCTCACGTGTTCGTTGGCGTGGAACAGGCTGGCCGTGCCGCGCAGCAGGTTGGCATACGACTTGACGCGCGATTCGATGTTTTTCCGCGTATTGCGGGCCAGATTGTCGAACAGCTCGCTGGCGTCGTTTTCGATCGACAGCGAGGCAGCCATGTAGAACAGCAAGCCCACCACCATCGACATCACGAAGCCGAGCAGCCAGAGCGGTCTTTTTTCAGCAGATAAGGGGTGTTCGCTGGCAGTAGAAGACATCGCCATCCGCATCAGGAAGAGGAATCGGGGGCCGCCTGGGCGACTGTGTTATACAAGCGCTATTGAAATTGCAAATTGCTCAATAGCTGCCTAATATACAAAATTATCGTGAATGTAGTCAACAGGCAATATTCTGGGGTGACATATGTTCTTGAAACGAAAAAAAACCGCCGCAGCGGTTTTTTTGTGGGTCGTCCGGCGCCTTATTTTGCGGGCTGCCAGCTGTCTTTCAGGGTGACGATGCGGTTGAAGACGGGCTTGCCAGGCTGGCTATCGACCCGGTCGGCCGCGAAGTAGCCGTGGCGCTCGAACTGGAAGCGCTGTTCCGGCTGGGCCAGTTCCGCGCCCGGTTCCAGCCACGCCTGCACCACTTCCTTGGCCAGCGGGTTCAGGGCCAGCTTGAAGTCCTTGCCGCCCGCGTCCGGCTGCGGGTCCGTAAACAGGCGGTCGTACAGGCGTACTTCGGCGGGAATCGCCGTCGGCGCGCTGACCCAGTGCATATTGCCCTTGACCTTGTAGTTGGCGCTGCCTTCCGTGCCAGACTTGCTGTCCGGGAAATAGTTGCAATGCACGGCGATGACCTTGCCTTCGGCATCCTTGTCAAAGCCCGTGCACTCGATCACATAGCCGTAGCGCAGGCGAACCTTGCTGCCCGGCTTGTCGTCGATGGGCGGATACAGGCGGAAATAGCCCTTGTTCGGCACTTCCATGAAGTCGTCTTCCTCGATCCACAGCTCGCGCGAGATGGGGAAGGTGCGCAAGCCCCGTTCCGGGAAGTGCGGATGCACGGGCGCCGTGCACTCGACGCTCTCGTTTTCGGGGAAGTTGTCAATAATCAACTTCAGCGGACGCAGCACGGCCACCGTGCGCGGCGCCTTCGGGTCCAGGTCTTCGCGCAAACAGCCTTCGAGCACGCTATAGTCGATCCAGCCGTCGGATTTCGTCACCCCCGTGCGTTCGCACATCAATTGGATCGCTTCCGGCGTGTAGCCGCGGCGGCGCATGCCCACCAGGGTCGGCATGCGGGGGTCGTCCCAGCCGTCGACGATGTGTTCTTCCACCAGCTGGCGCAGCTTGCGCTTGCTGGTGACGATGTACGTCAGGTTCAGGCGCGAGAACTCGAACTGGCGCGGCACCGGTTGCTGGAAGAAGCCGCCGGCCGACAGGGTTTCCAGCAGCCAGTCGTAGAACGGACGGTGGTCCTGGAATTCCAGCGTGCAGATCGAATGCGTGATGTTTTCCAGCGCGTCCGAGATCGGGTGCGTGTAGTCGTACATCGGATAGATGCACCAGGCGTCGCCCGTGCGGTGGTGATGCGCGTGGCGGATGCGGTAGATGGCCGGGTCGCGCAAGTTCATGTTCGGCGAACTCATGGCATCTTCGCTCATCTTCGCGCGCAGGATGTGCTCGCCATCCTTGAACTGGCCCGCCTTCATGGCGCGGAACAGGGCCAGCGATTCGTGGCGCGGACGGTCGCGGAACGGCGAATTCTTGCCGGCCTGGCCGAAATTGCCGCGGTTGGCGGCCATGTCTTCGGCGCTCTGGCTGTCCACGTAGGCAAAGCCGGCCGTGATCAGGTACTCGGCCATCGCGTACAGCTGGTCGAAATAATCGCTCGCGTAGTGCAGGTGGCTCTGGCCATCGGCAGTCTTCGGCTCCCAGTCAAAGCCCAGCCATTTCACGCTGTCCATGATGGTGTCGACGTATTCCTGCTCTTCCTTGGCCGGATTGGTGTCGTCGAAGCGCAGGTTGCACTGGCCGGCGTAATCGCGCGCCAGGCCGAAGTTGACGCAGATCGACTTGGCGTGGCCCACGTGCAGGTAGCCGTTAGGCTCCGGCGGGAAACGCGTGATCACCTGGGGCAGGCCGGGACGCACGTGCGCGCCGGCAGCCAGGTCGGCTTCGATGATGTTACGCAAGAAATTGGGCGCCAGCGCTGGCGCGGCGGTATTCGGTTTATCGTTGCTCATTGATCAATGCGGAAGAGTGACAGTAAAAAGCATTTTACCGTACCGCAAGCGCTTTATAAGCACGTATTTGGCCCCATATCCCAGCATGCAAGCGACGCGGGCGCCGTTCTATAGGATAATTCGCCTTTAATTAGCAAACAAAACGTGACCCCGGAGCCATTTATGGAAAATTTGTATAACGTCCTCGGTGTCGCGCCCAATGCCAGCGACGATGAAATCAAGAAGGTTTACCGTTCGCTGGCCATGCGCTTCCACCCCGACCGCAACCAGGCCCCCGGCGCCGAGGCGCGCTTCAAGAGCGTCACCAAGGCGTATGAAATCCTGGCCGACCCGGCCAAGCGCGCCGAATACGACCAGAGCGTGAACCACCGCATCATCATCGATCCGGAAGCGGAAGCCTATGCCTTGTGGTGCGGCGTGTTCCGCCTGCATGGCACCAACCTTCCAGCAGACTGAGTCTGCCGGCAGCCGCCACCGGGCGGCCAGAATGATATTTAAAACAACAACAACGGCGCTTTTAATGTAACAGCGCCGCGCATCACATTGGAAAGCACAGCATGAGAAGAGTACACCCTGAATTCGCGTACCAGTCGCGCGAGCTGGAAGGCCAGATCGACGGCATCCTCGGCGACCCGCCGAACCGCAAGAACTACAAAAGCATGGTCGACGCGCTGGTGAGCGAGTACGCGAGCGGCGGCGGCATCGAAGACGTGAACATGCTGGCCTTCGCGCTGGTCGATCACATCACCTTCAGCGACCCGAAGGGCTTGCTGGCGGAAAGCGAAGACTACGAGTTCGGCGACCCGGCCCGCGTGTTTTCCATGGCGACATGCGCCGCGCCGGAAGCGGCGAAGATGTACGCCGCCATCGAAGAAAGCTTCCCCGACCTGGCGCGTCAGGCCATCATCACGGCCTTCCTGCACAAGAATCCGCGCCTGTGGGACGACGACGACCAGTCGCTCGACCAGCTGGCTGCCAATGACGACGGCGACGACGAGCACGATGAAGACGAAGCCACCGACGATTTCGCCCAGATGTTTGACCAGGATGGAGATGACCATGGCCGATAATGAACAAAAAAGTAACCTGCCCGCGCTGACGAAGCAGGTCACGGAATTGGTGCTGTCCGGTTCGCTGGGCCACGCCGAGCAGGCGTTTGCGGACGCGGCCGACCAGTACGGCGACCTGGCCGTGGTGGAAGTGCTCAATTCCATCCCGCCGCAGGTGACGGCCCTGCACCTGGCCGGCTTCGACGGCGGCAAGATGTCGCTGGCCACCTTGCTGGTGCCGCCGAAAGCGTGGGCCGACAGCCTGGCCTTCATCGCCGCCACCTGGAGCGACGACCAGATCGAGGATGATCCGGAGCGCATCGCCGAAGCGCTGTTCGCGCACATCCACGGCGTGGTGTTTTCCACCGACGACGCCGAGCGCCGCCGCGAGCTGCTGCTCGAAGCATCCGCCACCGACTGGGGCGCCACGGCGTTCGCCATTTTGTTCTCGATGGCGCCGAAGGAAATCCTCGAAGTGGCGGGCGAAATCGTCATCAAGGGACCGTACGTGACGGGCGTGACGTCGTCCGACAACGACATCGTGCCGCTGGCCATCGAACTGGCGCAAGCGAATGAAGACGGCTGGGACCGCTCGCTGTTCGAACTGTTCCCCGACTTCCGCCACAGCGCCGACCTGGCCGACGCGGAATACTCGGACGATCCGGACGAAGAACCGACCATGTTGCAGCGCAGTACCAAGGAATTGCTGTACCGTCTGCGCAAGCAAGTGCCGAGCACGCGCAGCGCGCCGCGTTCCAGCACGCGCCGCAGCCTGGGCACGGGCATTTTCTCGTAATGAAAGCAGGGAATCACTAATGCTGCCAGCAATTGTTGTAGAGAATCTCCCGCGCCTGGTGCGCGCCATCAAGCTGTTGCCGGGCGACCCACGCGAAGACGCGGCGCTGAACCTGGCCGACGAATTGACGGGCATCACGGCCATGGTGGCCGAGAAGTTCACGAATGAACGCACGGCCGATGGCATCCAGAAGGCGCTGTACCTGACGGTGGGCGGCGTGTCGCTGGGCCTGGAGCAGGCCGTCACGCATGAGGGCGACCAGGCCGCCCTCGACTTCCTCGTCGAGCACGGCGCCGAGCACGCGTTCCAGGTCGGCTTTCGCCTGATCAAGGACCTGTCGCAGCTGCCGGAAGACGCCCTCGTCGGCGAATACGACCAGGACCCCGTCTACCTGCAGCGGCGCCTGCGCGAGCTGTTCATCGATATTTGCCAGGCCGACCCGAACCAGAACTGGGCCGGCTATGAAAAGTATGCGTTGCAGTTGCAACAGCGCAAGGAAGTGCAAGCCGTCGTGCGCCTGGCCGGGTGGCTGCGCCGCCACCACGACAACGGCCCCGTCAGCGACAGCGATTTGAATGCCGAGGGCGTCATCGCCCTGGCCATCATCTTCGCCATCGAAGGCGGCGGGCGCATCGTGGCGCGCACGGGTCAAAAGGAGTTTGAACGCTTCGTGCGTTCCGTGCGCAAGAACAAGCCCGACTTCGAGGAAGGCTGGGCCGCCCTGGTGGCCAAGGTGCCCGTGCAGCACCACCCGGTGTTGCTCGACCGCATCGCGTCCTACCGCCGCAGCTGCACCGTCGTGCAGAAAATCCTCACGCGGGCCAGCATGAAGAGCCTGTTCGAGGACCTGGAGAATTACGCGGGTTCGGAGCTGGATGCGGATTATTCGTAATCCAACGCTGTTGTCGGATTACGCGGCGTGCCGCCGCTAATCCGACCTACGACGGCGCGCGTTCCGTAGGTCGGCTTAGCTGCGGCACAGCCGCAGCGTAAGCCGACATTGCAGCCTACGCTCCCCCTTCCAGCGCCGCTTCCTCGGCCAGCTTGACGAATGCCGCCACCAGCGGCGACGTCTCTTCTTCCCGTTGTGCAAGTAATAAACTGGTGGTCGCCTGCGGGTCGGCGATGGGGCGGTAGCACACGCCATCCATGCGGATGCGGTCGAACGAGGCGGGCAGCACGGAAATGCCGCAGCCGGCCGCCACCAGGCCGATGATGGTCGATGCTTCGCCCGCTTCCTGCGTGACCTGGGGCACGAAGCCGGCGGCCTTGCACAGTCGAAAAATCTGCGGATAAATCCCGGTTCCCGCATCCTTGGGATACATGACAAAGCCTTCGCCCGCCATGTCGGCAATCGCGATGCTGTCCTTGGCCGCCAGCGCGTGGGCGACGGGCAGCACGAGGAACAGCGGGTCCTGGCGCAATTCGGTCAGGCGGATGTCGTCCGGGTACGTCGTTTCCGGCGGGCGCACGAAACCCAGGTCCATCGTCCTGCCCGAGATCGCTTCCAGTTGATGCAATGTCGCCATTTCATGCAAGGTCAAGGTGACGTGCGGGAATTGCTGGCGGTAGCGGTTGATGACGGTCGCGAAGTAGGGTGTGAACGGCGTGGAAAAGGTAAAACCGATGCGCAATTCGCCCGCTTCGCCCCGCTGTGCCCGGCGCGCCGTGACGGCCGCCTGTTCCGACAGGGCCAGGATGCGCCGCGCATCGTCGAGAAACAGCGCGCCTGCCTGCGTCAGCCGCACGGAGCGCTTGTTGCGCTCGAACAACTGCGCACCGAGTTCCGCTTCCAGCGCCTGGATTTGCTGGCTCAGCGGCGGTTGGCCGATGTGCAGGCGCTGGGCCGCGCGCGTGAAATGCAGCTCTTCGGCAACGGCGACAAAGTAACGGAGGTGGCGCAGTTCCATATAAGTAATATTTTAAAAGTATGAGTTGGGCCTTGAATATATATTGGACGATATGAGTTGGCAATCCTAAGATGAAGACTCGCTTCCTTTCCGAAACACGGCCATGTCTGATTCATCGCTTGCCTTTGCCCCCGCCACCTCGTCTGCCATCCCGGTTTCTCCCGCCGCACCCGCGCCCCGCACGGCCATCGCCAAGGGCTCCATCGAATTCAAGCGCAGCAACCGCGCCCTGTTCTTTGGCGGCTTTTCCACCTTCAGTTTGCTGTACTGTATCCAGCCCCTGTTCCCGCTGCTGTCGCACCAGTTTCATCTGACGCCCGCGCAAAGCAGCTGGTCGCTGTCCGTGTCGAGCGGCTTGCTGGCCATCTCCTTGGTGCTGCTCAGTGCCGTCTCGGACCGGGTCGGGCGCAAGCCGCTGATGGTGGCGTCGATGTTTTCCGCCGCGATATTGACGATCTTGTCCGCCTTCGCCCAGGATTATGCGCAACTGCTGGCCATCCGCGCCGCGCTGGGCATTGCCTTGGGCGGCATGCCGGCCGTGGCCATGGCTTATCTCGGCGAGGAAATCGAGGGGCCGTCGCTGGGACTGTCGATGGGCTTGTATATTGCAGGCAGCGCGTTTGGCGGCATGTCGGGACGCTTGATCGCTTCAATGCTCAGCGATTTCCTGTCGTGGCGCTGGGCCCTGGGCGTGCTGGGCGTGGCCGGCGTGCTGGCGGCGGCGGAATTCTGGCGCAGCCTGCCCGCGTCGAAAAATTTCGTGCCCAGCACCAAAGGCTGGAATGCGCTGCCGCACGCGATCAAGCAACATTTTTCCGACCAGGGCTTGCCATGGCTGTTCTGCCTGGCTTTCGTGCTGATGGGCTGTTTCGTCAGCCTGTATAACTACATCGGCTACCGCCTGCTGGCCGCGCCATTTGGTTTGCGCCAGAGCACGGTCGGTTTGCTGGCCTTTCTGTACCTGATCGGCATCTTCAGTTCCGTGTGGGCCGGCCGCCTGGTGGACCGGCTGGGGCGCCGGGGCGTGCTGTGGATCATGCTGTCGGTGATGCTCAGTGGCATTGTATTGACCCTGTTCGACTCGCTGCCGCTGATCGTCATCGGCATGGCGCTGGCTACCTTCGGTTTCTTTGCCTCGCACTCGATCGCCAGCAGCTGGGTTAGCCGCCGCGCCCGCGCGCCGCAGGCGCTGGCCTCGGCCTTCTATCTGCTGTTCTATTATTTGGGGTCAAGCCTGATCGGTTCCGCCTCGGGCATGATGTGGGGCTTCGACGGCTGGACGGGCGTCATCATCATGCTGGGCGTATGCCTGGGCGGCGGCGTGCTGATCGCCTTGCGCCTGCGCCATCTGCAGCCGCTGGGCGCGCGCGAAGCGGTGGGCTGAGCCCGGCTATTTGGGGCAGTTGCCGATCATCGTTTCCCCCTGCTTGCCCGCGCGCGTGGTCACGCACAAGGTGCCCAGCGCGCTGGTGATTTTATACGTGCGGCTGCCCCTGGCCTCATTCGCGCCCACTTCCTCGATTTTCGATGCCTCGTACCATTTCGGCGGCACGGCTGCGTAGGCTTCGGCAAAGCCTTGCTGCATGCGCTTGAAGGCGGTGTCGTCCAGTTTTTGTTCTCCCCGCTGGGGGAATTCCTTGCGCAAATCCTTGTCGATCTTGCCCACGTCGCGCTTGGCTTGCGCCAGGATGTCGGCGGCGCTGGGCGCTGGCGGCGCCGTGATCGCTTCCTGCATTGCCGGTGCTGGCGCCGGCTCGGCGGCGGGCGCGGGCAGGGGGCGGCTGACGGGCGCCGGTATGGTTCGGCGCGGCACACGTTCAGCGGCCGGTTTTGTGCTGCGCAAGGCTATCGGCTTGGGCGGCGCAGGGGGCGTGTAGCGCAGCCAGGCGATGGCCGGGCCCTGCGGCAAGTGCTCGTCAACGGCAAGGCGGGGGCGCGACTGCAGGATCACATAGGCCAGCCCCGCGTGCAGCAGGACGATCAGCAGCAGGCCGGGAGCGCGGCGGGGCAGGGGTGGCAGCGAGGTCATGGAGGGCATGGTGGTTCAGGTACGCCAATGTATCTGAAGGATTTGATAATTATCTAGAATGTCACAAGCGCTTACAAAAAAATGCCCCATGGAAATTTCAATGCCATGGCGCGTGGCGGGGAACCTTGGGCCGGCCTGACGATCCAACTCTCGATACCATGGGAGGACAGATCATGATGCAGGTAAAGGAAGTGGCACGGCGCTTTGGCGCCATCGAACACGCGATCGGCCAGGCGGCCCAGTTGTGCGGCAAGCAGCAGGGCATGCCGATGGACTTGAAGGATTGCATCAATCAGCTGGACCAGCAAAAGAGCGCCGTGCGGCAAGCCATCGACACGCAGGACGATGCGCGCATCCGCCAAGCCGTCGACCAGATGGAATCGCTGGGCGACCGCGCTAAACGGGCGTGCGGCACGGCGACCAGCGTGACGCCGGAAATGAAGAGCGCCGTGCTCAAGGTCCACGATGAACTATCGGACCTGAAGCATCAGCTCCACTAGAACCTGGCTCTTGCGCGCTACATCTGCCGGAACAGATGGGCATATAAAGGGCTGACGCGCAGTTGCGCCGGATGCTGGCGCAGGGTCAGCGACAGCTTGCCCGCCTCGTCGCGCACGGCCGTGGCGATGGCGCTGGCATTGACGATGGTGCCCCGGTGGATTTGCCAGAATTGTTGCGGGTCCAGCTGGGGCAAAAGTTCCTTCAGGCTCGTGCGTATCAGCGCTTCGCTGTCCTGGCACACGACGTTGATGTATTTGTCCAGCGCCTCGAAATACACGACGTCGGCCAGCGCGATCATGCGCACGCTGTTGCCTACGGCCGCCCGTATCATGTGCAGGCGCGGCGCGGGCGGCACCATGGCCTGCAACTGGGCCAGCAGTCGGGCCAGGTTGTCGTCGCTGGGGGCCGCTGTGACGGTTGCCGCCACCGGCGCCGCCGCAGTGGCTGCCGCCGCTGCCGCCGCTGGCGTTGCTCTCCCGA